>CATJRT010000086.1 GCA_949742895.1 uncultured Eubacteriales bacterium
ATCACATCCTCCAGATCTTCCTGGGTCTGCACCTCGGCCCGGGGGTCGATGGTGAGCACACGCTCCCGATCCCGCCGGGGGACGGTGCGGCGGTCGATAACCCGGGTGGGGACGGGCTTGTCCGCCGGGGCGGGACTGTCCGCCTCACCGGAGTCTTTGGGCACAGGCGGCGGATATTCGCCCGGGTCCTCCGGCAGGCTTTCGGTATCAGCGGCGTCGTCCTCCCCGGCGTTGTCCAGCATCAGCGGGGGCATCTCCGGCGGAGGGACGGGATCTACCCTGTCACCCGGCGCGTGGGCAGATCCCGGTTGTAGATGTTGGAAAAGCACACCACACAATGCTTGAACTGGGGCATGGGATGCTCCCTGGCGTATTGGCTGAGGGCGGCGTGGAACGGATCCAGCAGGAACTCCGAGTTGGGCCGCCGCTTCCGTTTGGGCAGCAGGCTGGGCAGGGGAAGAATCCAGTTATATGGTGTGCTGTCGATGGCCAGGGGCACAAAGGCCTCGTACATGGTCTCTGCGGCGGAGAAGTAACGCGTTCCGGGAGATGGTGGGATGTTTGGTCAAGCAAATTCCTCCTTCGTGTTTCGAAGCCCGGCACCCGGTTGTGGGCACTGGCCTGACTGCTTCGGGACATGAAAAAAGACGCCCTCCGGCGTCTGTCCTGTGGCTGTTTTCACTTACGCTTACAGCTTTGAGTATGACCATAATTTCAAAACGGCCTAAAAAAGGAACAGTTTGGATGATTTTCCAGAGAGCAGGCAACAAAATAGAGGGGGACGGCTCCACCAAAAAAGGATACGCGAACCAGTCAGCATGTGTAAGGGCAGCAGACAGAAATGCGGTTATCGGTGATTTTAGGCCCTGGAGCGGTGCGGCCGAAAGGAAGCAGCTTTCGCCGGAGGAGGGGAAAGGATCGGCGGCAGAGAGCACAGGAAAGCGCAGCAAGCAAAGACAGCATACGACTCTGGGACAGCGCTCCCTTAAACCTTTAACCGCCGCAGAATCAGCCAGCCCAAAGTGAGCTTGAGGGCTGCGTCGAACTCCGGCTGGTCAGGAAAGGGGGGCCATATGCCACAGCCCAGTGCTTGCCCCGGACATGGATCAAGTAATTCCAGCCCTGTTTCTTCAGACTGCCAAATCGTTGCAGGACTCGTAATTCCGGTCGGCCGGCAGGATATCTTCCCGGAAACGCAAGAACGCTCCGCCATTTGGCACAGGGGTCTGTACTCGTTCTTTTCATGCTCCCTTTGCACGATTAGGTTGGTTTAAATACCGTTTTTCAGGACAAAAAGCGTGTCCATGTGCCAGAGGTTCCAGCCGTGCTGCCTGGGTGTGCCGGACCGGTAGGAGGCCGGGGCAGCCGGACAGACGGCGGATCTCAGCAACGACCAATCTGCTGGACAAACACCGGGGCCGGGTGAAGTCCCGGCCCCGGTGTCTGACATAGTTTTCGGGCACCCCCCTCAAGCGACGTGAAAGTGTTCATATCACTGTGTCCGCCCTCCGCAATCATGTGGAGGAGCCCCGTGCCTTCTTCCAGCGGTGGACGTCGGCCTGTCCAAGAACCTGGACAAGCCGGACAGCGGGGCACGAACACAGGACAGCCAGAAACATCAATGTATCCTCCCTGACTTTTTCCGGCCCGGCAACGAGTGGTTTTTCCAATTCGACATGGAGACGGCTTTGCGCTGGGGCCGCCGCTTCAAGGATTACATCGCCCCGACAGGATAAGGCTCCACGAGTGTCGTTCATCACGGCGATCTTGCCGCTTACCGCCGCTGGCTCCGTCTCCAGATACCCTGTTCCTGGGCGGCACGGATCAGATCCTCCCGGAAGTCCGGGTGGGCAATGGCGATGATGGCTTCCGAGCGCTGCCATGTGGCCAAGCCGGACAGGCAGGCAACGCCATATTCGGTAACAATGTAGGGGGCTTGGGCACGCGGGGTAGTGACAATGTCCCCTTGGGTGAACCTGGGAAGAATACGGGAGTGGCGATGGCCCTGCCGGTCGGTGAATACCGAGGACATGGATAGAAAGGCTTTGCCATGCTCTGACATATACGCGCCGGTGACAAAATCAAGCTGTCCGCCGGTGCCGCTGATCTGACGGGTGCCCGTGCTTTCAGAGCACACCTGTCCGTACAAATCCACACTGATACAGCCGTTGATAGATACAAAATTGGAAAACTGCCGGATGGTCATGGGGTCATTGACATATCCCATGGGGGCGGAGAGGAAACTCATGTTCCGGTCTAACAGCCGGTAGAGTTCCTGGGAGCCCGCGCCTACCGAGAACACGCCCTTTCCCCGGTCGATCTCCTTTTTGCGGTTGGTCACCTTTCCCGCCTGATACAGGGCCAGGTAGCCATCGCCCATCATTTCGGTGTGGATGCCGATATCGTTCAAATCGGACTGGGCAATCAGTATACCCAGAGCATTGGGCATACCGCCGATGCCCAGCTGGAGCGTGATGCCGTCCCGGAGGTAAGGGAAGATGTGGGCTGCGATCTTCTGGTCAATTGGGGTGGGCAGAGGGCTGGGGGCAATACCGGCCGGTTTGCCCTCAGCCACCACCGCATCTACCTCAGAGATGTGAATGTGGTCACCGGAGCGTCCGTACACTACGGGCAGGTCGGGGCATACCTCCAGAATTACGGTGCGGGAGTTGTCCACGATTTCACGGGTGACGCCGTTCATCATGCTGAAGCTGAAATTGCCGTCCTTGTCCATGGGAGCCACTGACAGCATGGCCACGTCTACTTTGGCAAAGCCCCGTGCATAGTAGGAGCCGCAGTCCCGGAACAGCATGGGCTGGAAAAAAGCCAGTCCCCGGTCGATGTAGCTCCGGTCGATGGCGGAACAGTGCCAGACATGATAGGTAAAGGACTCCTGCTCCGGATCCTGCTCCACAATCTGCACCGGCTTAAGGGCAATGCCTCCCCGTACCTTTACATCGGACAGCTCCCCCCGGCGTTGGGCCAGCGCGCTGTCCAGCGCCTCTGGAAAGGCGACGGACTGACTGTAACCCCCCCAGTCTCCATCCTTGCCCAGCCGCACCGCCTCCTGGGCGGTGCACAGCTTCTGATGGTACAGCTGCGTTACATCCATAACCGCCCTCCCTCAAATTACCGGACCCATGGTGTAGATGTCAATGGAGCTGTGGTAGCCCAGAGTCTCGTTTTTGGTCTGCTGGCCGGACAGCAGCTTCAGGATGGCGGAAAAGGCTTCCTCGCCAACCTGTTCGATGCTGGCCTGCCCGGTGATGATCCGTCCGGCATTGAGATCCATGTCGTGCTCCATGCGCTGGTAGGTGTGGGGATTGCCGCACACCTTGAGCACCGGCATGGTGGGGAACCCCTGGGGGGCGCCCCGTCCGGTGGAGAACATCATGAATTGGGCTCCGGCAGCGGCCATCCCGGTGAGAATTTCCGGCTCCCGGCCTGGGGTGTCCTTGATCCACAGCCCCTTCCGCGATCCCATCCGCTCATGGTAATCCAACACGCCCTGGATGGGCCGGGTGCCGCTTTTCACGATGGCCCCCAGGCTCTTTTCCTCAATGGATGAGAGGCCGCCGGCGATGTTTCCAGGCGTGGGCTGTCCTTTGCGCATATCACAGCCCATACTCTTGGCCCGCTGCTCCATGCGCCCGACAATGTCGAGAATTTTTCGGCTCACCTCAGGGGTGGCGGCACGTTGGGCCAACAGGTGTTCCCCGCCCAAAAATTCTGTGGTTTCTCCGAATACGACGGCCGCACCCAGATCCACCAGCTTGTCCGCCACATAGCCGATAACACAATTAGACGCCATGCCGGAGGTGGTGTCCGACGCGCCGCATTTAATGGACATGATCACCCGGTCGATGTCCACCGGCTCCCGGGCCAGGCCGGATATTGCCATCACCAGCTCCTGGGCGGCGTCAATGCCCGCCTTGATAGCGGCGCTGACCCCTCCCAGTTCCTGGATATGGATAATGGCGGTGGGCTTGCCCGAGGTGCGGATGGCATCATAAAGCCGTTCGGTATCCGTCCCCTCACAGCCCAAGGACACAATGAGGGCCGCGCCCACGTTGGGGCTGCATCCCAGGGAGATCAGGGTTTCCGTGACCCGTTCCAGGTCGGGCGGCAGCTGGCAGCAGCCTTGGTGATGGAAATATCCCACCGTTCCCGCCACCTGGCGCACGATGGCAGAGGCCACGTCCCCCGCGCAGGTTACGCTGGGAATCACCGCCACATGGTTGCGGCAGCCGACTTGACCGTCGGGCCGAACGTATCCCATAAAGGTATGGCTCATATCGGTTCCCTCCTTTCCGGCAGATCGCCCCTGCCCCGCATACTACATAAGTTGTGGACATGGACATATTCGCCTTGGCGGATGTCCTGGCTGGCTGCGCCGATCTGCTCTCCATATTTGCGGATGCTCTCCCCCTTAAGGATGTCTTTCACAGCGACCTTGTGGCCATAGGGAATGTCGCCGATCACAACGAGGGGCCGGGCATTGCCCGCCTTGTCCTTCAAGGTGACAGCGCTGCCGTCCTTTACGCCCTCGGCGAAGATGGTAGCCACATTGTCCAAATCATTTACCTGCAATGCGATTGCCTGTTCCATGTCTGTCCTCCTGTTCATTTACAGGCCAGTACGGCCACACCGTCGGGAATGACTACCACCCGGGCCTCATTCCCCACCATGCCATAGGCCATCTCCAGCGCTTGGTCCGGGGTGGAGGCCGGGATCATATTGGCGCTGCGTACTTGCTCCGGGGTAAGACGATCCGTTACCAGAATCACGCGGTTCCTTTGGAGAATGCGGGCGTAAATCTGGGCACACCACTGCTCTGGAATTGTTTGGTCGGGGGGGATGGTGGACAGATAGGCCGCGATTTCCTCCGGTGTACCCATAGTGATGAGCTTTTCAAAGTGATCTCCGCCGATTCCGTCTGCGCAGGAGCAGCACATAATAATCACGCCTCCCTCCCGGCAGCAGGCCTCCGCCGTGGACACCGCCTTGGGGGACTGGTACAGGTTCTGATCCAGCGGATAGCCGCCATTAGACGTGATTACAATATCCCCCTGCACTGCCGGACACTGGGACCATTCCCGGATAAATTCGGTACCGGCCAGGTGAGCCTGCTCCAAGTCGCCGGCAAAGGCGGCGATGACCTGCTTTTCTTCCCCCAGGGCCACGTTGAGAATGAACTGAACATTCACCCGCCGGGCGGCCTCCACCATGTCCAGGTGGATGGGGTTGCCGTCCAGGATACCGGTTTTGGCCCGGGGGCTGGCGATGGCCTGGAACGAGTGGTTGGCGTTCACCGTTTTTTCCGAGCAGATCCCCGGCAGAATGCTCTTGCGCCCGCCGGAAAAACCGGCGAAAAAGTGGGGCTCAATGAAGCCCTCCGTCACCAGCAGATCGCACTGGGCGGCGATCCGGTTGACACAGAACTCCGCCCCGGAAGGCAGGGTGCCGAAGGAGACGAAATCCTCCGGGCGGAACGCATCGTTGACCGCGATGTGCTCATGCTCCACAATGTCCCGTCCAAACATACGCAGCTGTTCCTCTCGAGTGGGGGCACGGTGGAGGCCGGTGGCGATGAGGATGGTGATATCTGCCTCCGGGCTGCCTGCGCGAATCTCCTTCAGCAGCAGGGGCAGGGTGAGCTTGCTGGGGACAGCGCGGGTGTGGTCGCTGGTGACCACCACCACCTTGCGCTTTCCGCGGGACAATTCCCGCAGGGGCGGTGCGCCGATGGGGATGTCCAGGGCGTCTTGGACCAGCTCAGCCTCCCCCCGCAGGGGAGTAAACTGATGTATTTTGGCGGTAAGCACCGCCTCCAGGTTTTTTTCCTCTACATGGAGCGGAAGG
>CATJRT010000087.1 GCA_949742895.1 uncultured Eubacteriales bacterium
AGCAGTGTCTGGGTGTCGAACTTGCTCTCCAGGTAGAGTCCGTCGCTGATCTTCAGCGGCGAGACCATCCCATCAGGCGTCCCGCTCAGGAGCTGGCGGGAACCCGTCCACGCAGTGCCATGAGCTGTTCGTGGCGCTGGGGGGCCGCAACGCAGTCCCGCAAAATTGCGGCGGCGGCTTTTGCCCACGTAGAGACTTCCACCCTCTCACCGCTGGGCAGAACCACTGCCAGGGGCTTCACCCCCTTGCACCAGGCAGCCGTCGAGCTCAGGGGGAGGACGCGCGCACCAGGGTAACCGGCACGGGGCGGAGAGGGAACAAAAAAAGCCCCACTTCAGCAGAAGTGGGGCGCGGTCGTATGCCCGATGTGCAGGCGGGCAGGTATGTCTATCTTTTGCGTCTGGCTGCTGCGGCTGTAGGTACACATCATGAGCCGGAGTTCTCCATGTTCCGAATATTGCCGTCATCCTCGCCCATGCATTCAATTATCATCCTGATGCCAAGTCGGAAGCCCAGGATGAGGTTTCCTGTGCCGTGATGCTGTCGATATCAAGCAAAGGCTGCGTTTGGGGAGCCGACACCCATACCCTCCAGCGGGCCTATGGTTGTGCGGTCATGTTCACTGTCTGGAATGGGGGCTGGCACTGGCGGGGACAAATGGACAAAAAACGCCGTTCCTTTGACCATGGAGGTCAATGGAACGGCGCGGAAACTGTGTGGAAATATTTTGGTTGTACCCAAGGATGGTGCGGCATGGGCAGTGCTGCCGCGGGGGGCGAGACCCGCCAGCAGGTGCAGAACGACTCCTGCCGCCTCCTGATTGTCCAGCTCTCTGACCTTCAGCAACAGCCCCAAGATTACCACTGGGCTGTTGGTGGTGGGCATCACCGATATCATGGCATTAATCTGCGGTTCCGACTCCGGCGGCTTCGACACCATGCCCTGGAACTTCTTCTCAAATTACAGCTTTGTCCACTCTCCAAGCTCCTGCTCGGTAGCCAGCACACTATGTGTACTAGAAAGATGGTGATAACTTCCTTTTGTGTAGTCAATGCCGGAGCTTGCATAATCGTAGCTTACCGCTGTGCGCTCCCGTTCCGCGTGGGGATCTGCCTGGGGAATGGCGGAGAGCAGGCTTTTGGTGTACGGGTGGATGGGCTGGTCAAAGATATCATCGGTGGTCCCCGTCTCCACCAGATGGCCCAGATGAAGCACACCGATTCGATCGGAGATATATTTCACCATGGACAGGTCATGGGCAATGAACAGGTAGGCGGCGCCCAGCTCCTGTTGCAGCTGCTTCATCAGGTTGACCACCTGCGCTTGGATGGAGACATCCAGAGCGGAGATGGGCTCGTCGGCAATCACCAGCCGGGGCTCCATCACCAACGCCCGGGCAATGCCGATGCGCTGGCGCTGTCCGCCGGAAAACTGGTGGGGATAGCGGTTGGCGTGCTCCCGGGCCAAGCACATGCGTTCCATGATGCGGTTGACCTTCTCCTGCCGCTCCTCCCGGCTGTTGTAAAGGTGGTGGATGTCCAGCCCTTGGGCGATGATATCCCCCACCTTTTTCCGGGGGTTGAGGCAGGCCATGGGGTCTTGGAAAATCATCTGCATCCGGGTGCGCAGATGGCGGGTTTCAGCTGTGCCCAGAGGGCCGGAGATATCCACCCCCTCAAAGGTTACCTTTCCCCCTGTGGGCTCATAGAGGCGGATGATGGAGCGGCCGATGGTGGATTTCCCCGAGCCGGACTCTCCCACCAAGCCATAGGTCTCCCCCTTGTCGATGTAAAAGGATACCCCGTCTACCGCTTTTACGGTGTACTGCTTACTCACCTTGAAATGCTGCTTCAAGTCCTCTACTACCAACAGATGATCACTCATGCGGTCCACCCCCCTGCTTCATTGCGTCGATCCTCCGCCGCAGCGAGTCCGGCAGCTCCACCTTGGGTGCGCGGCCATCCAGCAGCCAAGTGGCGGCAAAATGGGTGTCACTGATTTGAAATTCCGGAGGCTCCTCCACAAAATCCGCCTCCAAGGCGAACCGGTTGCGGGGCGCAAAGGGATCCCCCGCCGGCAGATCCACCATGTTGGGCGGCGAACCGGGGATGGTATACAGCGGCTCGTCGCTCCGGGCGGCGAGGTCGGGCATGCTGGACAGCAGCCCCCATGTGTAGGGGTGGCGGGGATCGTAAAACACATCCTCAGCCGTCCCCTTTTCCACGATCCGCCCGGCGTACATCACCGCCACATAATCCGCCACCTTGGCCACCACGCCCAGATCGTGGGTGATGTAGATTACGGAAATGCCTGTTTTGTTCTGGATGTCTTTGATGAGCTCTAATATCTTGGCTTGGATGGTGACGTCCAAGGCGGTGGTGGGTTCGTCGCAGATCAAAATATCCGGGCCGCAGGATAGGGCGATGGCGATGACCACCCGCTGGCGCATACCGCCGGACAGCTGGTGGGGATAATGCTTCATCCGCTTTTCCGCGTCGGTGATGCCCACCAGCCGCAGCAAATCCACCGCCCGGGCCTTGGCCTGCGCCTTGGAATAACGCAGGTGGTGGGTCATCCCCTCCATCAGCTGCGTCCCAATGGACATGGTGGGGTCCAAGGAGGTCATGGGATCTTGGAACACCATGGAGATATGGGTACCGTTGATCTGCTGGCGCATTTCCCTCCGGGACAGCTTCAGCAGATCCTGCTGGGTATTGTCCCCGTCCTTCCCGCAGGAATAGAGGATGGAGCCGGACTCGATGGTCTGGTTAGAGCTGGTGATGCCCATTACCGCTTTTACCGTAACGCTTTTGCCCGAGCCGGACTCCCCCACGATGGCCAGCGTCTCCCCCCGGTACAAATCCAGATTCACGCCCCGCACAGCGTTCACCGTGCCCGCTCCGGTCCGGAAGGAGACGGTCAGATCCCGGATTGTCAGTGTTTTCTCCCTCATCTCTCACATCTCCTTCATCTTCGGGTCAAAGGCGTCCCGCAGGCCGTCGGCCAACAGGTTGAAGCTGAGCATCAGCAGCGCCAGCACGATGACCGGGCAGGCTACCATATAGGGGTACATAGTCATGGATTTGAACCCGTCGCTGATCAGCGAACCCAGGCTGGCCAGGGGGGCTGGGATCCCAAGGCCGATAAAGGCCAGGAATGCCTCGGTAAAGATGGCGTTGGGGATGGTCATCATGCACATGACGATGATCTGTCCAAAGATGTTGGGCAGGATCTCCAGGAACATGATGGACGCCGTGGGCTCCCCCAGCGTCCGGCAGGCCAGCACAAATTCCTGCTCCTTGAGGCGGAGGGTCTGGGCACGGGCCACCCGGCTCATGCCGATCCACTCGGTGATCATCAGTGCGATGGTGATGCTGGTCAGTCCCGGCTTCATCACCACGATGAGCAGCGTGACAATGACCGTGGTGGGAATCGTGGACAAGATTTCTACCACCCGCTGGAGGAAGAAATCCACCTTCCCGCCGAAATATCCGGACACCAGGCCGTAGCTCATGCCCACAAAGGTGTCGATGAGGATGGCCAGCAGCGCCACATACAGGGACACCCGGGTGCCCGTCCAGGTGCGGGCAAACTGATCCCGGCCCAAGGTGTCCGTGCCGAAGATGTGGGTCACGTTTTGGATGCCCTTTTCCGCATAGACATCCACGTTCACCGTCTGGCCCCCTGCCGTCTGGCTTTGGACGCCGGAAAAGAAGGGGATAAATTCCAGCCCTGCCACATGGGGCGGCAGGTTGCGCTGGGTCATGTCCTGGGTGCGGTAGTCATAGCCGCTGAGGGGCGGTCCCGCAAAGGCCATGAATACAATGACCACGATCATCACCAGCCCGAATACCGCCCCCTTGTTCTTTACGAACCGGGACAGGGCGTCCCGCCAAAAGCTCTGGCTGCCATAGGTGCGGTCCACGTCCAAATCCCGGCCGCTGGACAGGACGAAATCCCGATCCTCTACCCGGCGCATATTGTTTTTTGCCGTCATGGTCTCAGCCCCCCTCTTTTGCCAAACGGATGCGGGGATCGATGACCCCGTACAGGATGTCCACGATGAGGATCACCGCAATGAACATCACGCTGTACAGAAACACGATGGC
>CATJRT010000088.1 GCA_949742895.1 uncultured Eubacteriales bacterium
ACCGGCTCTGGCAGCAGGTGGAGCCGTTTGTGGGCACGAAAAGCATGGATATCAAATCGGCCCGGCCCCGGCACTTGAACGGGTTGACCTATGTCTGTTTCGAACTGGCCAAGGACATCCTGACTGGCAGCCGGACAGTGGTGCTGGGGGAGCTGGCCGACCCCAGCCTGCTCTCCCCCCGGAACTTTATGGTGGTGTCGCTGGCCATGTTCATCCGGGCTTACGGGCTCAGTGCCGCGAATCAGATATGGCAAAAAGAACCACTCCGCCCTACTGTCCCGTCCACGAGGATGCGGCAAAGCGGGCAAAGGACATGAACAGCTTTTCTGATTATAAACCGGGCAGCGCCACGGCAGAGTACCGCCGCTGTGTGGACAAAGCCGAAACCCTGGCCCAGCGGCAGAAAGCCCGTGTTGACCCCATATACCACGAGAAGATCGACCGCCTGCTGGATACATACGCCCGGAAGCTGGCGGACAATATGAATGCGGGTTTTGCTATCGATGCCCGAGTCCCTTCCATCCTGATTGCTGGTGGGGGCAATTTCCCTGTCCGGCAAAAGGAGAAGCAGAACGCCGCCCGTGACCGGAATATGGCAGAGTGGCGCGACATCCAGGGCCTGCTAGATAAGATCCGCAGCACGGGCATGGGCGGCATCAGCGCGGACGATCCCCAGGCCATTGCCAGCTTGTTTTCCAGCTTGGCAATGGCCTGGAACAGGTGCAGGAGAGGATGAAGGGCGTAAATGCTTACTACCGCAGGCATAAGTCTCTGGACGGCTGCCCCCTCCTTTCCCTGGAGCAGATTGAACAGTTAAAATCCGATATGGCCAAGAGTTACCATCTGCAGGACAAGCCCTATCCCACCTGGATGCTGTCCAACAACAACGCGGAGATACGCCGGGTGAGGGGACGCATTGAATCTTTAACAGCTCATAAAGCAACTCACTACGAGGGCTGGGAGTTCGAGGGCGGGCGCGTGGAAGCCGATACCGGGGATAACCGCCTGCGGGTTTTCTTTGATGAGAAGCCCGACGAGGGCACCCGCGCCGCGCTGAAAGGCAACGGGTTCCGATGGTCTTCCAACGCAGGTGCGTGGCAGCGGCAGCTTACCGACAACGCACTGTATGCGGCAAAGCATTTAGAGTGTATGCAGCCCGTGAACGATGAGGTCCTCTCTGAAGACGAAGTAGAGCAGAGCGATAGCGGGATGCAGATGGGCTGATTCCACATTCCCCTCGACTTCCCCACCCGGATGTGGTATACTGAGAGTATCAACAAGGGGGATAATCCATACAAAACAAAGCCATCAGAGACAGGAGGTGCCCGGCGTGGAATTTGAAACAAATGTGATAACCGGAAGCGCACTTTTGGAGTTTGCAAAAGGCGTGGACGGCTGGGAAAAACGGGACTGCTATGCCAAGCTGGAGCAATACCTGTACGGCGGGGGAAGGGACAGGGTGTGCCTCCTTTATGGGCTGCGTCGGACGGGGAAAACCACCCTGCTCCGCCAGGCAATCCTGAACATGTCAGAGGAACAGCGGCAAAAGGCGGTTTACATCAAAGCAAAACGCACGGACACCATGGCTTCTGTCAACCGGGACATCAAGGCCCTCCAGGAACAGGGGTTCCTTTATGTGTTCCTGGACGAAGCCACCCTCATGAAAGACTTTGTAGATTCCGCCGCCCTCTTCTCCGATGTATATGCAAGTTCTGGCATGAAGCTGGTGCTTTCCGGTACAGATTCCCTGGGGTTCTGGCTAGCGGAGCGGGAAGAATTATACGACCGCGCCGTGACGCTCCACACCACCTTCATCCCCTACCGGGAATTTTGCCGGCTCCTGCACCGGGACAGCGTTGACGAATATATTCGCTACGGCGGGACGTTACGGGCCGGGGAACTGGATTTTTCCACCAGGGGCCTCGATGCGGAGGAAGCCTCCTTCCGGGACGATGAAAGCACGCGCAAGTATATCGACACCGCCATCTGCCGGAATATCCAGCACTCCCTCTCCTGCTATGAGGATGGCGGGCATTTCCGTCACCTTAGAGAGCTTTATGACGCGGGGGAGCTGACCAGCGCCATCAACCGTGTCATTGAGGACATGAACCACCGCTTCGTGCTGGACGTGCTGACAAGCCCCTTCAAATCCCACGACCTGGGGCTGGCGGCGCAAAACCTCCGCAGGGAGCGCAACCCGGAAAAGCGCACAGACATTCTGGACTCCATTGACGTTTCCGCCGTGACGGAGCGGCTCAAGGGGATATTAGAAATCCGTAATCAGGAAGAACAGAGCATTGGCATCACGGAAGCCCATGTGCAGGAGATCAAGGAGTACCTGCAAGCCCTCGACCTCATTGTCAACTGCCCCATAGAGACTACCACCGGCAGCGCCCCGCTGGAGCATATCCTCATTACCCAGCCGGGGCTGCGGTACTGCCAGGCACAGGCGCTGGTTTACTCGCTTGTGCAGGACAGGACATTCCAAACCTTCAGCGAACGGGAAAAGAATCTTGCGGCACAGCGTATCCTGCAGGAAGTGCGGGGGCGTATGCTGGAGGATATCGTCCTGCTGGAAACCATGAAAGTCGCAGGCCAGGAGCAAAATGTGTTTAAGCTGCAATTTGCCGCGGGCGAGTTTGACATGGTGGTCTATGACAAGCGGAAAAATTACTGCGCCGTGTTTGAAGTCAAGCACAGTGAAAAAAATATCC
>CATJRT010000089.1 GCA_949742895.1 uncultured Eubacteriales bacterium
CGAGCACCGTGTCCGCCTGAGTGATTTCCACCGTAGCGTCTGCGTCGATGAAATACCTGCCGCACTCTGCGCAGTACCAGTGCTCAATGTTGCCCTCGGTTTCGGCCGTCGGCTCCACCCGGTTCACGTGGGTCAGCTCGTGAGTGTGGACCGGTGGGTCCACATCCACATAGGTCACCACGGGAGTGAAATACACACCATGGTTCCCGCTCATACTGGTATAGCTGCCTTCGTTCCTGACCATAAACGACAAGGTATCGCCCTGGTCTACGGTAAGGGTCATGGGCTGAACGGCCACTGCTTCAGTGGTCTTGGGGAGAGTGATCACCTTGTCACTCAATTCTTCACCATTGATGAAGATGCGGATATAGCTGCTTGCCGACCTGTTCGGCGTATCCTCGCGCTTTTGCATCTGATTTTCTACGGGGCTGCCAGCGCTCTTGTAGTTATAGAAGCTGACCGTCACTTCGCCGCTGGCCGGCGCTCGGAAGGTAAAGCCGGAGCCGGCCAGACCATTGATGGAGCCGCAGGCCTGATCTCGTTCAACAGAAATATAGCCCTTGCTGGAATCAGACCAACAGTTGTATTGAGAGTCCCATTTCGTGTGGTCGATGAACCGGCCGTTTTGCTCGTACTGGTAGAACCACACGTTGCCTTGCTGGTTATTCATCCAGTCATTATAGCTGTTATACTCGTTCTTATGCTGAATTGTGTAAACTATGGGGTTCACTGCGCCGTTTTGGGCGACGATCCGCACCGTCATCCCATCAGCCACATTGCCGCCGGTCACCTCGGTGTCACCGTCGTAAACTTTCACCACAGCGTGGTCAGGCACGGACAGTCCAGCCACGAAGCTGCTCAGGCTCATGGGGGCGTTCTCAGTGTAGGGCACCTGCAAGTTGCCGCCGCGCAGCTCAAAAATGCTGGAGAGCAGACGGTTTTCACTGCTGCCGGCAGAGGTAAAGGACGCCTGCGCCCAATCCGAACGGTTGCCCGCTTCATCATAGGCCCGGACAGAAACCGTGTACTCCGTGCAAAACTCCAGGCCGGTCAGAATGTACTGAAGCGCGTTCCCCACGTCCTGCACCGCGCCGCTGTTCACGCAGACCTCATAGCCCATGACACCCACATCATCCGTGGAGGCGGTCCAGCGCACAGTAGCGCCGCCCTGGACAATGCCCAGCACAGTCAGTCCACCCGGGACAGTGGGAGCGATGGTATCCGGTGCAGTGGTGGTAACGGTGAGACTCAACGTATCGGACTCGTTCCCGGCCGCGTCAAACGCCTTGATGGTGATGGCATACTCCGTCCCGGCGGTCAGGCCCGTCAGAGTGTGCCGGGTGGTGTTGCGGATGATTTCTGTCCTGCCGTCGAAGCTGACCACATACCCCGCCACACCTGTATCGTCAGTGGACGCAGTCCAGCGAATGGTGACGGTGGTCTGGGTCACACCCACAGTCTCGGCACCGGTGGGAACGGTGGGAGCGGTGGTGTCCGGTGCCTCGGGAGGATTGGCTGTGCGGAAGACAACGCTGCCCGCTCCGGACTGATTGCCCGCCGCATCGTAAGCCATCACGGTGACGGTGTACTCAGTGCCCGCAGTCAATCCAGTAAGCATATATTCCAGAGCCATGCCCACATCCTGCTCCGCGCCATTCACGCTGACCTTGTAGCCAGCCACGCCTCGGTTATCGGTGGAAGCACTCCATTTGATGAGGGTGGAAGTCTCCGTGACTTCCATAGACCGCACATTGCCGGGGGTGCTGGGAGCCTTGGTGTCATCGGGAAGTTCTGCAACAGCCTCATCCTTGTATTGCACCGCTACATTATAAAGCACATCGGCGCTGTTCGAAACGTGAGCAGAGGTAAATTCCCCACTGTTGACCACCATAAACTCAATGGTATCGCCCTGCGCCACCGTGATATCAACGCTGGGGATATCTACAGCCACGGCCTCAGCCGTACTGCTGACGGGCCTGGGTACCTGAACATCCATGCCTTCAAGCTGCTGGCCATTCAGATAGACGCGCACATAGGTATCGAAAGAGTTGTTGAATGCCTTGGCGGGATAACGGAATCTGGGCTGCTCCGGGAAGCTGATGGTCACCCTGCCTGTAACGGGAGCACGGAACACAAAACCGCTGCCCGCATACTGCCGCGCCGCAGTATCGTCATCCGCCGCGCCATTGTACTCGGCGCAGGTGTTATTCCCGCCGGTCCACCAGCCCTGCGCACCGCCGGCAAAGCTGGTCAGGTTAATCAGCTCGCCGTTATCCGCCCGCCGGACCTGATGGAACCATACATTGCCCTGTTGATTCGCCACAAAGTCAGTCTTGTGGTTATAGCTGTTCTTGTTCCTGATGGTGTAGACGGTAGCGTTCTCCGTGCCGTCCTCGGCCACGATCTTCACTGTCATGCCAGCGGCCACATTTCCGCTGGTCACTTCGGCCTCACCATTGTAGACCTTCACTGTGGCTCCATCGGACACTGTGAGACCGGCCACGAACTGCTCCAGTGATACCGGATTTTGTTCGGTATAAGGCACCTGAAGCTCGGCGCTGCCGCGCAGTTCATACAGGCTGGCTTCCAGCTCGTTGCCGCTGCTGGCCGGGAGTTCGGCATAGGTCCCGGTATCGAACGCGCCGATATCCGGAGTTCCGTCCAGCTCGTTGCCATAGAAATCCCGGGTCACAGGAACCTGGGCCACGCCGAAGCTGCTGTCCTGCGTCAGGCCGGTGAAGCTGTGAAGCAGACCGGCATTGACGGCCTGTTCAGCGCCATCGCCCAGCTTGAACATATCAAAATCGCTGCCCCAGTCATAGGTCCAGCTGCGGATACCGTTCACCGTCACACCCGCGCCGTTCTTAGAAGCCGTCTTGGGCACGGTGGGAGCCGTGTCCACATCTCCAGCGAACAGGGCGGCCCGCTCTGCATCGTTCAAGACAATAGGATTGGCGTCGTTCCCTGTGCTGCTAAAGCCGGAATAGATATTGGTGTTATAGTGGACAGCATTGCTGTTCGTCCAGCCCGGATCGTATGCAGTGCTACCTGTATTGTAAAAGATGTTGTTCTGCACATACACACCGGTTCCGCCGTGGTTGCGGTGGTAAGCAGGCGCGTCCTGGATGAACAGGAAGGTGTTGTTGTACATCTGGCCATTGTTCGGGGTGGCAAAATCCAAGGCACCGATGTTGCTGCCTGGACCGCCCACCTTGCCGTCCTTATAGCTGATGTTATAGCGAAATACCGTGTTGTACGCATGGCCCGCGCAGTACATGACGCAGCCACCGGTGTTGCCGGAGCTATAATTGTACTGATAGATGGTGCTGTCGCCGTAGTCGGCGTCCCATGCTTCAGCATCGTTGTTGCCGTTGCCGCCGTGCATCATATCATAGCACTCATTGTGCTCGAACAGAGCGGTTTTGCACTTCCAGGGCCAGATACCCGCAGCCACAGTGCCTTTATTGTTGTGGGGGGCGGTTCCGTTGTGGTAGACGGCGGTGATGATCTCGCGGGCGCCGCGGACGGCCACGTTATATTCCACCAGCGGCTTGAAGTCATACATGGTGGTGATGGGGTCACCGCCAACCTCTTCCAGATAGTTGTGTCCGATATACAGGTTGGTGGAGCCGTATTTCTGGCACACCTCGTCCGAGATCGCCATGGCGTTCATCTGCTGCCAGTACGCAGTATAGGCCGCAGCGATACCCCAGCGGCTGACGCGCCTGAGATAACAGCCTTCGATGCGCAGATCGTCGAATTTGGGAATGCCTGTCGCCGCCTCATTGGCAGGATAGGACACGGTAAAATAGATACCGCCGTTATTCATGTGCTTGTAATAGACATTGCCGTATACCTTTTCAATGTCCAGGTTCTGGAGATAGATATGCTCCACTGTGCCCTTGTTCTGGGCGATGCCGGAAACGCCGGTACGGCTCATCTTGCCGCCCCAGGTGTAGCTGCCCACCACATTGCCGTTGGAACTGTAGCCCGTCTCGCCAGGCACCGTACCGCCGTCCACCTGGTTTTCCGGGAAGGTAGCGGTATTTGGGTCGAAGGTGGTGACGGTCTGGCCGTAGTCGCCGCCGTTGGTCATGGCAAGGTTGCGGACCTCAATGTACTCCACGTCGTAAAGGCTCACGCAGGAAGATACAAAGCCGTGGCGCACGTGCCCGCTGTTATCCAGGTTCTTACCGAAATTCTGATACCACACACCCTGGCCATTGGTATTGATGAGCGGCCGGGGTGCGCTGTCCGCACCGTAGGCGTCGATGACGATGGGTACGCCCTCCGCACCGCTGCCCTCAATGTGCAAAAACTGGTCCCCAAAGACAGAACCGCGCTCCAGATACACCTTTGCGCCGGGGCCAAGCTCCATGGCGTTGATCTTATGTAGACTATAGAAGGGGGTATCCGGGCTGCTGCCGTCATAACTGTCGCTGCCGTTCAGAGAACTGACATAATAGGTTCCGCTGGTTTTGACCGGCGCCGCCTCCACACTGGCAGCTCCGATGACAACATTGGTCTGGGTCACAGAGGAGGAGGTTTCAGCGATCACGGCTTCCGCCGCATCGTGGACCGTCAGATCCTCCAACACGATGCCGTCGGCGGAGCCAATACCGTCGGCGGCCACCGCTACGCCGGAATAACGGAGTGCGTCCTCCGTACTATGGTCCGTTCCGTTGGAATCGGTGAAGCTGGCCTTCATTGCGGTGGGCTTATTGCTGATGGCAAGGCCGCTGACAGTGACATAGGAGCAGTCGTACAGCAGCACGCCGGCGGAGGCGTACTTACCCACGCTGGCGGTGCTCCCTGTCTCCTGGAGCCATATGCCCTGGCCGCCGGCCTCGATCCGGGGAGCTGCGCCTTCGCCGTAAGCTCCGATGGCAACAGGGTTTCCGGCCTCGCCGTGGACATCCACCAGCCGGATAAAGCCTGGGAACACATCGCCCTTTTTCAGCAGGACGCTGTCACCGGGCATCAACTCATCCCAGGGCACTGTTGCCAGACCTGGAAACGGCGTTTGCTCAGAGCGGCCGTCATTGCCGGCCACACCATTTGTGCTCACATAGTAAGTTACGCCGCCGGACGTCTCCTGGAGGGACTCCCCGGCTTCATCTGCGGCATATACGACCGGCGTCAGATCGCCTATGCAGCTGGCCATTAGCATCAGTGCGCAGATCCATGCTACAAATCTTTTCATTCTGTTTCCTCCTTTTTTCCTGTAAAGCACCACCTGACATCCAAGAACCGTAAGAACGCCTCTCCACTCTCTGGAAATCAGACTGCTGTCTGGACAACTTTGTTACAATTCTACAGCTTTACAGCTATTATACACTATTTTTTGCGACCCATATACTGGAATTTTAGACGAAATATTACAGAGATTTTTGGTGAAATTCACAAATTAAAAATAGATTGCCACCGATTTATGCTCAAAATAATACGACCATCCCTTCCACTCTCCTCCAAATGTCATCGTTCCGGGCATCTCATATCTGGACATTCATCTGTACATTTCATTGAAATATATTACATAATTGTCCATTAGCGGTGAATATAAAGCATCTTCCGAGTGATATAATTTTCCTGATTTTGGATTTTCATCCGATCCTGAACGCTTTTATTCCTACAATATAATCCACCAAAAGCTGACCCTGGATTTTCTCTGGCCTGCCTTAGGGCGTGTTCACATAAGAGCATCTACAACAAGAGCAAAATAGACAAAAGTCAAAAAGATGACGTCAAGCTTGTCATAGCGGGTAAAAATACGACGAAAACGCTTGATGCGGCGAAAAAGTTTCTTAACCTGATTAAACGGGCCGAAATGCAAAAGCTGGCGAGCGTGGTAGCCTATTGAGCGGAAAATGTCAATAGGGGTAAAATAGGGGTAGAATGTCAAAAAGGGTTGCCGCCCAAAAGCGGCAACC
>CATJRT010000090.1 GCA_949742895.1 uncultured Eubacteriales bacterium
GCCGATGAACGGCATGGAGCGGTTGAAGCTCCTGCATGGGATGCTCCATATCGGGGACAGCGAACCGTTCCGCTTTTCCTGGGACTGGCTCCCCGCCACTGGCCTGGGCGTCAAGGACTTCATCGCGCCCAGCTCCTTCGAGTTCCGAAACGGCTACAACTTCCGTATCGGGGAGAAGTTCGGCAGCGTGTCCTTCTTGCAGATACTCGCGCCAGAGCTGAATGACCGGCTGCTGGCGGACTTTCTGGATATGGACAACTCCCTTGTGGTATCCATGCACATCCAGTCCGTCGATCAGGTCAAGGCCATCAAGACCGTCAAGCGGAAGATCACAGACTTGCAGAAAATGACCATTGAGGAACAGAAAAAGGCGGTCCGCGCCGGATACGACATGGACATCATCCCCTCCGACCTCGCCACCTACGGCGAGGAGGCAAAGAAGCTCCTGCAAGAGCTGCAAAGCCGCAATGAGCGGATGTTCCTCATGACTTTCCTGCTGCTGAACACCGCCACCAGCAAGCAGCAGCTCGACAACAATGTGTTTCAGGCCAACGCCATCGCGCAGAAGTACAACTGCGTATTGAAAAAGCTGGATTTCCAGCAGGAGGAGGGGCTGATGAGCTGCCTGCCTCTGGGATACAACCAAATCGGCATCCAGCGGGGCTTGACTACTTCAAGCGTCGCTATTTTTGTGCCCTTTACCACCCAGGAGCTGTTCCAGAACGGCAGAGAAGCGCTGTACTGCGGCCTGAACGCCCTCTCCAACAACCTCATCATGGTGGACAGAAAGGCTCTTAAAAACCCCAACGGCCTGATTCTCGGCACCCCTGGCTCCGGCAAGTCTTTTTCGGCCAAGCGGGAGATCGCCAATGTGTTTCTCGTCACCGATGATGACATCGTTATCTGCGACCCGGAATCGGAATATGGGCCTCTGGTGGAGCATCTGCATGGGCAGGTCATACACATCTCGCCCACCTCCGCGGACTACCTCAACCCCATGGACCTGAACCTCAATTACAGCGACGATGAGAACCCGCTTTCTCTGAAAAGCGATTTTCTGCTCTCCCTGTGTGAGCTGATTGTGGGCGGCAAGGAGGGTTTGCAGCCGGTGGAAAAGACCATCATTGACCGCTGTGTGCGGACGGTCTATCGGGACTACCTGAACGACCCGCGGCCTGAGAATATGCCCATTCTGGAGGACCTGTATAACGAGCTGCGGCGGCAGGAGGAAAAGGAGGCGCAGTATATCGCCACCGCCCTTGAAATCTATGTCACCGGCTCTCTCAATGTGTTCAACCACCGCACGAACATCAACATTGACAGCCGCATCGTCAGCTTTGACATCAAAGAGTTGGGGAAACAGTTAAAGAAAATCGGGATGCTCATCGTGCAGGACGCGGTGTGGAACCGCGTCACCGTCAACCGCGAGGCCCACAAGTCCACCCGCTACTACATCGACGAGATGCACCTTTTGCTCCGCGAGGAGCAGACGTCGGCGTATACGGTGGAAATCTGGAAGCGTTTCAGGAAATGGGGCGGTATCCCGACCGGCATCACCCAGAATGTGAAAGACCTGCTTTCCTCCCGCGAGGTGGAGAATATCTTTGAGAACAGCGACTATATCTATATGCTCAATCAGGCGAACGGGGACCGCCAGATTTTAGCAAAGCAGCTCAATATCTCCACCCACCAGCTCTCCTATGTGACCCATTCCAGCGAGGGCGAGGGGCTGCTGTTCTACGGCAACATCATCCTACCCTTTGTGGACCGTTTCCCCAAGGATACCGAGCTGTACCGCATTATGACCACCAAGCCCCAGGAACAGGCGGCTGCAAACGGAACGGAGGTATGATATGGACAATGTTTTTATGATCCACCTGGACGATTATATCCGGCACATCGACGAAAAGCTGGAGCTTTACGCCATGCTGCGCCAGTTGGAGGACGCCATCGGCAAGCTGCCGGAGTGCCGGTCCACCGCCGAGGCGCGGCGGCGCATGGCGGCGTTTTCTCCCAAGCTCAAAGAGCTGTGGGAGGGCTGGAACATCCCCCGGCGCTATCTCGTCAGCGGGGAGCTGGGCGATCTGTGCGATATCATGGACGATGAGCTGATGGAGCCGGAGGACGCCGGCTATTTCAGCGAGGGCAGCGACATCCGCGCCGGTGAGGACGCGCCGGCTGTCCCTGAGCTGGCCGGCCATGAGCTGCTGCTGGGGCTGATGGACACCGCAGACAAGCTCTACGACAACTATGCCGCCCTGATCGAGCTGGCGCGCCGGCAGCTCCGCCGCTGTGAGCAGTGAGACTGCGGCGGCGGGAAAGGAGGTGAGCGCCCATGGCGGTCAGGCTGCAATTTACCGAGGAGGAATTGGCCGACTCCAAGCTGAAAAAGGCCGCGCACAAGGCCCAGCGCCGGACGGATAAGCTGGAAAAGGCGGAGAAAAAGCTCCCGAAGAAAACAGTCCGTAAGCCCGTCCGCACCGTTGACCCCCAGAGCGGCAAGGTGAAAACCACCCTGCAATTTGCGGAGGTCACGAAAAAGCCGCCGTCTTCCAAGCTGACACAGACTGCGGTAACTGGCACCGCTCTCGCCAAGCTCCACCATGAGGCGCGGGAGGCCGGAGAGGACAACAGCGGCGTGGAGGCCGCGAACACCCTGACACAAGCGGCTGAGGGCGGCGTCCATACCGTCCGCAGCGCCTACCGCAGTCACAGGGCCAAGCCCTACCGTACAGCGGCGCGGGCGGAGAAAAGGGCGGACCGCGCCAATGTCTCCGCGCTGAAACAGGAGTTTTCCCATCAAAACGGCGGCTTTTCCAGCAACCCCTACTCCCGCTGGCAGCAGAAACGCGCCATTAAAAAGGAGTACGCCAGGGCGAAAAAGGCCGGGGGCCAGACCGTCAGCGCCGCGCAGACCTCCGCAAAGGCGGCGGAAAAGGCCGCAGAGGGCAGCAAA
>CATJRT010000091.1 GCA_949742895.1 uncultured Eubacteriales bacterium
CTTGCGCAGCTCGGACACGCCCAGGACGATGGCCTCATAGCCCATGTCCTCCACGATCTTCTTGACTTTGGGGTATCCCTCGGGAACCAGCACGTAGTCGTTGACCCACACGCAGTTGGCGGCGTACATCTCATCTTCGGGGATCTCCACTTTGTTGAAGTCCTTGAACAGCGGGTTATCAATAAATTCACCGGCCACCAGCAGGTTGTTGTTCTCCAGGTAATTGACGCCGGACTTCAGGTGGAACATCTCCTTCAGCTCCACCAGAATGGGGTTATGGCCGTACTTTTTCAGGATGGCGGCCATGTTCTCAGCACCGGCACGGGTGGTGCGCTTGGAGATGCCGATGTAGAAGTCGTTGCCAACCATCATGATGTCGCCGGGTTCGCAGGTTCCCTCGGTGATCTGCTCCACGTTGTCGTAGAACTTTTCAAGGGTGGGGCGCAGGTCGGGCAGACGAACCTCGCCATTGCGGGTCATGGCGCCGGGGTTGCTGATGATGGCCACCTTATCGGTAAGCAGAGCGTTGTCCTCAATGAAGATGGAGCTGGCAAAGTCCTCACAGGGAGCCAAGACGGTTACGTCCAGACCGGCCTTGGCCAGGGCAGCCACATACTGTTCGTGCTGTACGATGGCCTTCTGGTAGTTGGGGCGGCCCTCCAGATAGACGCTGCTCAGCAGACCCTCGGAGATGGAATGACCTGGGATGCGGACGATGGCGTTTTTAAATTTCTTAGCGGACATTGCATATTACCTCTTTTCCTTTAGTGTGAAGCGGATGGGTACTTTATGCTAAAACTAAGGGGCTTAGTTTTAGGTCGGGATTGCCTGTGGCTCTGCCTGAGCGCCTGGGGTCAGACCATAACCCCCACAATTAGGAGCCCGCAGCAGGCGGCAAACAGAATCAGCATGAACTTCCAGTTTGTTTTGACCCATTGACCGTAGTCGATGTGGGCCACCTGGGTGCAGGTCATGACTGCGATGGAGGTGGGCATAATCATCTTCACCATGCCCAGGCCCATGAGGTAGACCAGGATCATCACGTCCGGTTTTACCCCGGCGAACACCGCCATAGGAGCCATGATGGACATGGTGGCGGCAGCCAGTCCGGAGGAACTTGGAATTAGGATAGCGATCAGGAAATAGAATACCAGACAGACCAGGACAAAGACAATGGGAGGCAGGGTGCTCAGTGTGCGCTCACCAAAATTCAGGATGGTGGGGGTGATAGAGCCGGTGGTCATGATCACCTGGATGCCCCTGGACAGGGGCACGATGAAGGCCGTGGACACCAGCCCTGCCGCGCCCCGGATGGTGACATCGATGATCTTGTCCACGCTATAGTGCATGACAAAACCGACGATAAAGGTAGCGACCAGCACCAGGATGCTTAGCTCGTTGAAGTACCACTGGCCAAAGGGGGTGATGCTCTTACCCAGGATCATACCCAGCACGGGGATGTTGGTTACCCAGGCGGCGAAATCTTCGAAAAAAGTCCAGCTCTCGTTCAGGGAACTCCATGGAATCAGGGAGATAATCATGATCGCGAAGGTGGCACAGAACACGATGATGGCCCGGGTCTGCTCCTTGCTCATGGTCAGGTTTTCATCATCGGCCACCGGGAATTCCTTGAGGTCATCTTCCCTTCTGAAATACTGGGGGGACTTTGTGGGGTCCCTTTTGATTTTATCCGCATAGCGGCAGATGTAGATGGAAATCAGGCTGAGAATGACAACGAATACGATGGTGCGGAGCAAAATGCCTTCGCCGGGGCCGATTCCTGCGATGCCCGCCGCAATACCCGTGGCGAAGGGGTTGACCACGGAGGCCAGACAGCCGCCTTGGGTGCCCAGCACCACAATCATCACGGTGACCATGGTGTCCAGCCCCAGCGCCAGCACCACTGGCATGAGCATGAGCAGGTAGACAAAGCCCTCTTCGTAAGCGCCGTAAATGGTACCCAGGGCACCCATAACAAAGACCAGAATCCAAATCAGCTTGTGGTAGCTGTCTTTGCTCTTGTTGGCAATCCGTTTCAGCAAAAGTTTGATGGAACCGGACTCGTTCATAATCTCCAGGAAGCTGCCGAACAGCATAATGCAGAGGGAGATAGAGATGGCACCGGAGATCTGGGCGTTACCGCACATACCGATAATAGGGGCCATGATGATATCCCACAGGCCCTGTGGGTTGGCTTCCGCCTGGGTATAGGTACCGGCGATAGCGTTTCCGCTTTCGTCGATTTGATACTGGCCGCCGGGAATGATCCACGTCAGAACTGCAACAGCCACCATGATCAGGAAGATAATAACATATGCATTAGGAGCTTTAAACTGTTTCTTCGCTGGGGCCTGGCCGGCCTGTTCCTTATTCGGTTTTGCCATTTTGAATCCTCCTTTTTCTCTGTCGGCATACTAAAGCTCCGGGTTTGCCTTGTCCTAAATTAAAGCGCGATAGCGGCCAGGATGCCTTTGATGGAGTGCATACGGTTTTCCCCCTGATCCCAGACCATGCTCTGCTCACATTCCATCACTTCGTCCGTCACGTCAATGCCGCGGTAGGCGGGCAGGCAGTGCATGAAAATGGCGTCGCTCTTGGCCTTCTTCAACGCCTCCATGGTCACCTGGTAGGGATGGAACGCCTTTTTCAGCTTCTCTACCTCCTCGGGGGCTTGTCCCATACTGTAATGACTCATGCCGTAGACGATATCCGCATCCTTCAGGGCTTCGTCATAGTCGGAGGTGAATACGATTTTTGCACCAGAGACCTTCGCACGCGCCATGGCCTCAGCCAGCACTGCGGCATCAGGCTCCAGACCATCAGGGCGGGCGACATACATATCAATGCCCAGGGTGGCACAGAAGATCATAGTGGTGTAGCACACGTTGTACAGGTTGCCCGCGTAGCACAGCTTCAGCCCCTTGTAGCCGCCCTTTTTTTCTTTGATGGTCATCATATCCGCGATGCCCTGGGTGGGGTGGGCGGTGGTGGTCAGGCCATTGATCACCGGGTGATCCATCCACTGGGCGTATTCCTCCACGATCTCATGGCCGAAGGTGCGGATGAACAGGCCATCATAGTAGCGGTCAAACATACGAGCGGTATCCTTCAAAGGTTCGCCCCTGCCGCTCTGCAGTTCATCGGGACGCAGATAGACGGTGGTGATGCCCAGGTCGGCGGCAGCCCGCTGGAACGCGTTCCTGGTTCGGGTCGAGTTTTTCTCGAACAGCGCGGCCCACACCTGGCCTTTCAGGTACTCGTGGGGCTCCCGGGCCACCCACTTGTGCTTTAGCTCGATGGAAAGGTCGGTGATAAACTCCATCTCCTCCCGGTTCATATCCTTAAACGCTAAAAAGTCTTTGCCTCTGAAATTTTTCCTCATAAGAATGACCTCCACTGATTTTGGTGAATTTATGGTAATTTTGCCTGCTGCAGTTTTATTATAGGAGTTTCCTGCCTGCTTGGACATTGTACTAATGTACATTTTAAATCAATATTCATTGTACATTTGTCCGATTTGCCCCTTGATTTTTTGCCGCATTATAGATATAATTTCTTTGAAATATCTCCGCATTATTGGCGTAATAACAAAATAGCGAGTTGATCAAAATGCTGTCGGATCGGAGGAAAACCACGTGATTACAGTGAGAGAAGCCATGGACACCGAGGGACTAAAGGATGCTACTGTCTTGTGCGGAGCAGGCGGGCTGGACCGGCAGATGTTCGGCGTCACCATTATGGACATACCTGATATCGCAAATTGGCTGTCTGGCGGGGAACTTGTCATTTCTGGAATTTTGCTCCCGAAGCATTTTTCCCATGCAATGATAGATGACTTCCTGGAAAAAAATGTGGCCGGAATCGTCACCAAGGAAAAATTCACGACGTCCATTGATCCGGAGCTCCTGACATACTGTGACCAGCTGAATTTTCCCATCATCCTGTCCAATCCGTCCCTCAATTGGGGTCAGATCATGAGCCCCATCACTACCTATATTGTTCGCAAGCCCTATCTGCTGATTGAGGAATCCCAGCGGTTTCACAATGCCCTGATGAAGTCCCTGATCAAGGGTGCTGGCCTTTCGGAAATGTGCGGGCTGATGCACGAGATGGCGGGAGAAACCCTGTCCGTTATGGACAACGACCTGCACCTACTGGGCATGAGCCAGAATTTTGATTGGAAAAGCTACACCCGGGAGATCAGTGGCGGAAAAATCCAATATGCCGATATTCGCTTCCACTTCCCTGATGAGAACAGCGTTTATGTCTATCAGTACCAGAACCTTCTGCTGCGCTCCATTGGCAGCAAGATCCTTCTGTATCCCGTAACGCTGAACCGCATCAAATACGGGTATATCGCTTTGCTTGTGCCCATGGATACCAAGGAGCTGTCCCCCTTCCGCACCGTAAAGATCCAGCAGCTCGCCCTGTTTGTGGCATTGAACTCCACGCGGAAAAGCGAGATCAGCAATGCGCTGCGCCGCTTCAATGGCCTGATTATGGATCAGCTCTTGGCCAGCAAGAATTTGAACCAGCGGCAGATCGAAGACCTTCTGGCACCGCTGGGCAAAAAAATACACCGCAAATACTATGCGGTGCAGCTGGTGTACGACGAGCTCTCCACGTTGGATTCCTTCCTGCTTCGCAATAACCGCATCAGCCAGTTCCACGTCCAGATGGAGAAGGGCATCCCAATTTTTGACCACCTGCTGTTGTTCGAAAAAAACAACGCGCAGATCATCCTGATTCCGGATCCTTGTGACGACCTGGATGATCTGGTGTTCAGAATCCGGGAGTATTTTATCAGTTCCACCAGCATACAGAACGTATACATTGGCATCAGCGACGCTGTCCACCTCTGCAATATTGAGACGGCTTTCCGCCAGAGCTCCTACGCTGCAAATTATCTGCTCTCCACAAAAAGCCGGAAAATCTGCTTCTACTACAAGGACTTGGGCATTTTGAAGTTCTTTATGGACAGCTGGGGCAGTCTGGATGAGACCTTCCTGCGGCACACCTATGACCAATATATCTCCCCTCTCAAGGCGTATGACCGGGAGCACAACACCAGTCTGCTGGATACCCTGGAATTGTACTTACACAACAACTGTTCTAAAACCGAGACGGAAAAGCAGCTTTTTATCCACAAAAACACCTTGCGGGCCAGACTTGAGACCATCGGGAAGATTCTGAACTGCGACCTTTCTAAAACCGAGGATCTGTTCAACATCCAGCTGGCCATAAAGATCAAGTTTTTCATTGACTGAGTTATACGTGAAGTGGGTTGTGTGTGCTCACGGTCCAAAATTATATTTCTGGACAGAATCGTTTTGCGTAAAATCAGGGCAATCTATTAGGGTTAATGACCAACTTACCGTTCAAGCCGGTATTGTATCCGTAGCACCTAAGATGGACTTTTAGAAGTGCTGTCTTAGAAAAATACCCTGCTCCATTGCCCGTGCCAGGTTGTTTAGGGCCTTTTCGGCTTCTGTCTACTCCGCTTTCAGCCCTTCGATATAACCCATGTCCTCAGACTCTTTCCGATAGTACGTTGCGGAGGTACGTTTTCTGTTCCGGCCTGCGTCCGGCAGGGGCCCCTTTTAGGGGTAAGCGTCAAATAAAAAGCCGCGGTGCCGAAGTGGCATCGCGGCAAAATTTAGGTCAAGGCACTCGGCAGTTCTTCGGAGTGTCCTGTATCAGTTTGAACACCGACACGATGTGCCCTGGCTGTTGGTGCTGCGCTTGTGGGCGTGGCGGGACGTGCCGTCCTTGTCCATGCCCACGAACACGGCGTTGTGGTACTTCTGATCTTCATAGACCAGCCCCAGCCGGACGAAGGTGGTGAGTACCTCCCGATCCAGATGGCGGTGCTTCAGCCGGTAAGCGAATACCCGCCTGTTGGTGTCGTTGGCGGGCGGCAACTCGAAGGGCTTTTTCACTTTTCCCCGGGGC
>CATJRT010000092.1 GCA_949742895.1 uncultured Eubacteriales bacterium
CCTTGGCGGCATAGTCGGATTTCTGGGCCAGGTTGCGCACCTCGTCGGCGACGACGGCGAAGCCCTTGCCGGCGCTGCCCGCACGGGCGGCTTCCACGGCGGCGTTCAGGGCCAGGATATTGGTCTGGAAAGCGATGGTCTCGATGGTGTCGATGATCTTGCCGATCTCGGAGGAGGACTCGGAGATCTTCTCCATAGCGGACACCATCTGCTGCATATAGTCGGAACTCTCCTGGAGGCACTGGCTGGCATCAGCGGAGTGGGCGGTGGCCTTCTCGCTGTTCTGGGCGTTCTTGCGGGAGTTGTTAGAAATCTCGGCGATGGTGGCGGACAGCTCCTCCACGGCGCTGGCCTGCTCTGTGGCGCCCTGAGCCAGAGACTGGGCGCCGGTGGACACCTGCTCGGCGCCTGCGGAAACCTGCTCGGCACTCTGGTTGATTTGGGCCAGAGCGTCGCTCAGGCTGCGGTTAATGGCCCGCACAGAGGTAAGGATACTGCTCAGGGCACCCACATACATCTTCTCGTCCTTGGTGCGCACGTCAAAGTTCCCGTTGCCCATCTCCTCCAGCAGCCGGCAGGTGTCGCTGATGACTCCGTTGAGGACGTTCTGACTGGTACGCAAAGCATCGCACATCTCGCCCAGCTCGCTGGTGCTGTGATAATTTACGGGTATATCCAACTTGCCTTCGCTGAATCCATTCAGGGCGTTATGTACCTGCTCTACAGGCACCACGATGCTCTTGATGATGATCAGGGCCATACGAATCACAATAATAGTGGCAAAGAACATGACCGCCATGATAATCGCGATGCCGATATTGGAAATCATATTCTGCTGGTCGATGATCTTAGTCTGCTCCTCCAGGAGCTTGGCGGCCAGCTTATCGCCGGCCTCGGCAGCCTCCTTCAACTTGGGAGAACAGGAGGTAGCGATCATAACAGCAGCGTTCTCACGGTCGCCGCTCTGGACGGTTTCCACGATCTTCTTGGCCTCGACTTCCCAATCTTCGACGGTATCAATGAAATTGCGAAGCTCCGTCTTGTCATCCAGCGGATAGACCTTATCCAGCTCGTCCAAGCGTTTAACCAGTTCGTTCACTTTGCTGTTGGCAGTATCCAGATTAGACATCTCTTCGCCCAGAACTGCATCGCGCAGACTGCGTCCGGCAATGTTGTAATCAATGCGGCACTCGGAGACCAGTTCATTAGCGCCCACATAGCTCTTGATGATGTTAGAATAGGCACTTTTCTGCACCGTCATCATAATCAACGCGGCAATGATAATGATAACTGAAACGACAATCGTAATGCCATAACCCAGGATCAAGCTTTTTCTGATCTTCATGTTTTTGATCATTTTATGATCTCCTCCTCGAATTCTTACTATTGATTTTCTTTATATCAAATCGGTTCTGTAAATGAGGGAGCTGTTCCTTCCCCATCACGTCGCCGTATTTTCCATTCTCCACATCGCCCTGTACCCGTCCGCCACCCATAGTGATCACCCGGCGGCGCAGGATATTGACATACTGGCTGTCATGGGTGGCCATGATGATGGTAGTGCCTTTTCGGTTGAGGTCGTTGAGCAGATGAAGGGTGTCCCAAATGCTGTCGTCATCCAGGTTTGCAGTAATCTCGTCCAAAACCAGGATAGGCGGGCTGCCGATCATAGCCCTGGCCAGCTCTACCCGGCGGCATTCGCCGATGGACAGCTCGATGGGATACTTCTTTTCCACACCCTTCATACCCACCAGGCCCAACACCTTTTTCACCCGGATGTCTACCATTTGCGGCGGCTCCCGGCCCAAGGCAATCCGTGCGGCCAGAGCCAAGTTTTCCTCCACCGTTCGCTTTCGGATAAGGGTCGGATCCTGCCATATTTTCCCAAACAGCACTGCCACCCGGTTCCGGCTCAGCCGCATCATAGAACCTAAGTCCTTCTGATCCACATAGACCTTGCCGTCGGTGGGCTTCATCTGTCCTGCAATCAGTTGGAGCAGGGTACTTTTGCCCGAACCGCTTCCGCCCACCACAAAGACGAACTCTCCCTGGTGGATGGTAAGGTTTACACCCTGCACACCAATCACGTGGCGGGACACTCCCCATTGCCGGCGCTTCCGCTTATATAATTTTGTGACTTGCTCTAACTCGATGGTGGGCATAGCGTTCTCCTGGCATCATAGGGTTTGTTTGCTCTATATTGTATCACATTTTTTCTCTGTTGAAAACAGGTTTATTTCTGCTATAATAAAGTAAATTGCATAGAGGGGAGGCGTTCCGTTGAAAAAGACTGACGGCCGTAAGCGCACCGGCCGCAACATCGCGCTACTGATTTTGCTGGCGCTGCTGTGCGTCGGCGGAGTTGAGCTGGCCGCGTGTAGCTATTTTGCTCCAGAGACCTACCAGCGGATCACCGCCCCCGCCCGTTGGGTGGTCACAGCGGCGCTGGACGCCTGTGGACGCGGGCTGGACAGCGCCCGACAGTTCTTCTTGGACACCGCTGACCACGCGGTTCAATTTTGGACCGAACTGATCACGCCCAAGGAGACGCCCACGCTGGAAGAGCCTCCCAACCAGTTTGCGGAGGAACCCGACTTTGTACCCAACTGGCCTGCTGTAGACCCCACCATCACAGAGCTGAAAGAGGTGGACGGCCAGCAGATACTCACCGGCGGCAACGTAAACATCGTTTACTTCTGCCAGTCTGACGAAACCTGGGGCAATCAGCCCTACGGCACTGATACCATCGGTCCCTACGGCTGCGGCCCCACCGCCATGGCCATGGTAGTAGCCAGCCTGACGGACACCGAGACCGATCCCGCCGTCATGGCCGCCTGGGCCGTCAGCCACGGCTATTGGGCCAAGGGGGGCGGTTCCTATCACTCCATTGTTCCTGGTACTGCTGAGGCCTTTGGCCTGGAGGTAGAATCCGTTCAGGACTGGACGGTGGACGCCCTGTATGAATCCCTCAACTCCGGTAAGGTCATTGTGGCCCTCATGGGACCGGGGCACTTTACCAAGCTGGGCCACTTCATCGTACTACGGGGAGTCACCCTTTCCGGTGGCATCCTGGTGGCCGATCCCAACAGTCCAGAGCGCAGCCTAACGGTCTGGGACCCTCAGATCATCCTGGACGAGATCGCCATCCGTGCTCGGAACGGCGGACCACTCTGGGCTTTGTCCCTACCCACCCCCACCGTCGAGGGTCTTGAGTGACGGCCTGCTTTGTTCGTGGAATATCGGCCCGGTCATAAACCGGGCCGATATTCCTTTGTTTTTATCATCAATATGCGGATTTCTCACGGGCCATACGCTGGTTCAGCACCCGGTCCAGGTCCATCACCTGCTTCAGCCGGCGCTGATTTGCGCCCACCTGGCTGCACAGCAGCTGCTGGGTCCGGTCATCCTCCCGGGCGGGCAAGCCACCGTTGAGCATGGATGCAAGCTGGGCAGCGCTCGACCGGTCGGTCATCGCCTCAAGCTGATCCCGCAACGCCTGGTCCGCATCCTGGAGCTTGCTCAGCGGGTCCTCCCGCATGGCTAACAGCATCTGGATACTCACCTGATCATTGCGGTCGATGGCCTGACCAAGCTGCTGGGTCAAATCCAGCAGCTCGTTGAGCAGGTTTCCGGTGCGCTTCATTTGCACCACAGCGTCCATCACGGCCTTTTCCTCCATGCTCCGCTCACCCCTGCTCCTGTCCTGCGGTTTGCGCCTCCTGACTGGCGTTCTTTTCCGCCTCCCTGAAGGTGTCCCGTAGCTCCGCAGCCATCACTCTGACCCGTTCCAGCTCCTTCCGGTTCCGTCCAGCCTTCACCCGGTTCAGCTCATAGCTGAAGTAGTCGTACAGCCTGTTCAGGTTCCGGCTGATGGGATAGTGCATATCCAGCGTATCATCCAGATAGCGGACGATGTCCAATCCCCGGTCTACGCTCGCCTCAAACAGGGGATAGTCCTTCTTATCCAAAGCCAATCCGGCCCGGAGCAGACGCTTGACCAGTTCATCATAGAGCAGCAGCAGCAGCTCCCCCTGGGACATTTCGTTGATGCCCTGCTCTTTGTAGCCCTGATACCCCTGGAAGCCTTTTATATCCATTTTTGACTCCTTTTTTCAATGGGTTTAATAACCGCCTGTACCGCCCATCAGCCCGGACATAGCGGACGCCTGAGAATTCATTTCGGCAATCAGCTGCTCCAGGCGGCTGAACTGGGTGGTATACCGGTCGATCTGATCAGCCATCTTGTCCTGCCAGCGGTCAATCTGGCTGTCAATATTGTCGATCTGTGTCTTGAGGCTGTTGCTGTTCAGAGAAGTGGGGGCCTTTACCGAGCCTGCCCTGGTAATCAGAACACCTTTGGGTTCGCCGGTGGTCTTGACGTAGGTATTGAGGGTATTCTGCATGGTCTGCATCAACCCGTCGCTGGAGGAGCCGCCTTCCTTCGTTTTGGCAAAGGCGTTGCGCACCTTATCCGGGTCGCTCTCCAGGGCGGAGCGCAGCTTGTTCTCGTCCAGGGACAGGGTGGTCAGGCCGTCGCTGTAGCTGGTGCCGATGCCGATTTCCCGGAGGGTCTGTCCGTCGGTCCCGCCCGGCGTGATGGCCCCCAGCAGCTTGCTGTACATACTGGACAGGTTGGTGTCGCCGAAAAGAATACCCTGCTTGGCCTTCTCGTTGTAGGCCGCAAGCTCGGTTTCGGAATACTCCGCCTCCTGCTCGGCGGTAAGGGGCTCATACCGGGCTTTGTTGGAGTTATACGCCGGCTGGGTGGAGTAGGCGCTCTTGATCTCGGTGATCATCTCGTTATAATCCTCCACAAAGCTGCGGATGGCGTCTATGATTTTGTCCGTATCGGTGGTAGTTTGGAAGGTAACGGCCTCCTCGGGATTACCCTTATCATCCACGCCGGTGGTGAATTCGCCCTTCACGGTGATGTTCAGGCCGTCAATGTCGAAGGTATTGCTACTACGGGTGAAGTTGTCAAACTTCACGCCGTTGATTTCCACATCCATGACAGCGTCCTGACCAGTCGTATAGGAGGATTCAAACTCCGGCCTGTCAATTTTCGTGCCGCCCTGGCTGTCCTCACCTTCGTAGATATCGAACTCCACCATTTTACCCGTCTTGTTATCAGTAACCACGATCTGGCCCGTGAGCTCATTATAGGACGCGGTCTGATCGAAATTGCGAAGGCTCAGGTTCAGATCATCAGCCACGTCCTGCATCGAGCTGTCACTCGAAATCATGAAGCTGAAGTCATGCCCCTCAAACGAAAAAGCAAAGCGTTTTTCTTCGCCGTCGTTCAGGCCAAGGCCATAGGTCTCAGAGAAGCTGTCGCTGGCGCTGTGGTCATCCGAGGCAAACAACGCCTTGCCCATAGCGCCAAACTCCACCTTGCTCTGAGCACCGGTCTCGGTGGCAGTGAACTTGAACTCGTTGGTCAGCTTGGAGTAACTCACCTTCACCCCCGCCTCGGCGTTGGAGTTAATGGAGTTCATCAGGCTCTCCAGGGTGGTGTCCTCGGTGACGTTGATGTGGGCTCCGTTGATTTCGAAATCGTAGATCGCCTTACCGTCCTTGTCCACCCGGTAGCCGTCCTTGTCCACATAATTGCCCTTGCTGTCAAGATAATAGACCGTGCCGTTAGGACTGGTCTTTTCCGTGACGCTACCGTCGCCCTTCAGCCGATTGGCCTGGGTGAATACGCTGTCCGCCCGTTCGCCCAGCAGCTCATTGAGCTTCCTGCCAGTATTGATATAGTTGGAATCACCGCTCTCAAAGCCCAGCGCCTTGATGGCGGAACCGCCCAGGCTCAGGGTCGTGCCCTTGTCAGCGGTGAAGGACAGCTTGCCGTCATCGTTTCGGTCCGCTGTGATCTTGCCCTTGCCGAACGCGCTGTCCAGCTCCTCCTGGAGGGCCTTCACAAAGCTGTCGTTATCCTTCACATCATCGCCCATACGCTCAATGACGTCGGTCATGCTGATTTTTTTGGTGGTGCCGTTAAAAGTGATGCCCAGCTCTTTGTTGCTGATGTAGTCCAGGGTGTCCATATCCTTGGTCAGCGGGCCGGGGGACACCAGGACATTTTCTGAAGCATACTTCTCGATCTCACCGGAGGAGGAGCTGATCTTCACCGTGTTACCATTGCCCAGAGCGTCCGTGAACCCAAGCCTGCCGTCCTCATATGCCGTAACTTTGACAGCCTTATCTGCAGTGGTGGTCTCCTGGAAACCGTTCTTGGTATAGGTGTAGGTGATCTCGCCCAGCTTATTGTTGATCGCCTGGGCCAGCTTCTCGGCATTGGAAGCGTCTGCTTTTTCAGTTCCGTCCTCGTTGTAGACCACCACGTCGTTCAGATTCTCCAGCTCACCGAAGCTGATATCGAAGGAGGTTCCGTTATTGCCGCCGTACTGGAAGGTCAGCGAACCGGATACGGTGCTTACCGGAATGGTGCCGCCGATGTCGAACTCCTTGCCGGTGATACTCCCTGCAGCGTCGAGAAACGAAGTGTTCGCCCCGGCAGTGGTATAGGAGGCGGCGGTGGCCATCTGCTTCACTGCGTTGAGCTTGATGTCGCTGGAGCTTTTGCCGGTAGCAGTGACTTTGTCCTTGTAAGTGCCCAGAGTGGCGGTGTTCACCGCGTTGCTGAAAAAGCTGTTGCTGAGCAGATTGGTTTTGGACGAATAGGAGGTATACTTGGTATTGAAGTTAACCGCCTTGTCGATGATGCTACGGTAAGCTTCCTGCTGCCACTCAATCTTGGTACGCTTTTTCTGAAGGTTCTGTATCTTCAGCTTGATGCCGGAAACCGCATTTTCGATCATGGTCTCGGTATCCATGCCGCTGGCCAGACCGCTGAGCACGTTCCGGTTTCCGTAGATGCTGCTGGTGGAACTGCTGTTCATTAAACTGGTAATAGACGCCACTTAAAACCGCCCCTTTCATAACGCCGGGCAGAGCATCCTGCCCAAAGACATTCCCGGAAGGAAAGAAAATTTTTTGTTGGTTTTTTGCTTCTACCTCTGTATTTTTTAATCGACCTGTAGTATAGTAAACTTAAGAGTTTTCCACAAGTTTTTGTGAGAAGGAGGGAACACCCATTGACGCAAATTATTACCGTCACCAATCAAAAAGGCGGCGTGGGCAAAACCACCACCGCAGCCGCCCTGATCTGCGGTCTGCACCAGCGGGGTGCCAAGGTCCTGGGCATCGACCTGGACCCCCAGGGCAACCTGGGCTTCAACCTGGGACTGGACATCGGCGAAGGGTTCACCGTGTTCGACGTATTCAAAGGCACCTGCTCCATCGAAGCCGCCATCGCCCCCACCGAGTATGGCGACGTACTCCCCTCGGACATCATGCTGTCCGCTGCCGAGGTTGAATTTACCATGCCCCGCCGTGAATTTCTCCTCAGCGACTACCTCACCGGCGTGCGCTCTCAGTATGATTTCATCATCATCGACACCCCCCCTGCCCTCAACGTGCTCACTGTCAACGCCTATGTAGCCTCCGATGGGCTGATCGTCCCCATGGAGGCAGAGGTACTCAGCCTGGTGGGCATCACCCAGCTCCAGGAGACCATCGAGACGGTGCGCGCCACCTTTAACCCCCATTTGAAGGTACTGGGCATCCTCATCAACAAATTTAACGGCCGTCTCACTCTGTCCAAAGATATCCTGGAACTTGCCCAGGAGGTGGCCAGCCAGCTCGACAGCAAGGTCTTTGAGGCCCGCATCCATCGGGGGGTGGGCGTGGCTATGGCTCCTGCCCACGGCCAAACCGTACTCACCTACCAGCCCGACTCCCGTCCCGCCCAGGACTTCCAGTCCATCGTGGATGAGGTAGCCGGCGAACGCTTTGCCCTGCCCAAGAGCAAATTCAAGCGTCGATACATTTCTAAATTTTTCAGTTAAGAAATCTGATGTAAGGAGAATTTTGAATTATGGCATCCAAAGACAGTAAAACCAGTAAAACTGCACGTGTAATGAACCTTTTGAGCAAGAAACAGGAGGCTCCCGCCGCCGAGACAGAGGGTTCCGTCCCGTCCTCCTCCCCCGTCCCTCCCGTTATCTCCTCTATGGCTCCTGACGCCGCTGTGTCAGTCCAGATTAAAAACGCCCTGGAAAACACGCTTGAGGAGGAAATGCCCGCGCAGCAAACCGCAACTCCCGCACCCACACCCCAAACCGAATCGAAACCCATCCCGGAGCCTGAGCCCGCACCAGAACCTGAGCCCCAGCCCGAACCGGAGCCGGACGCCGCTCCCGAACCTCAATCCGAATCCCTGACCGAACCCCAGGCTGAAGCACTCGCCTTCCAGTTCCCCTTCAACGCTGACACCGGTTATATCAATGTAATGCAGGTGTTGGTAGAGGAACAAGCCCCTAAGTATGTCCAAATGTTTGGCCTGTGCTCCTGCCGGCGCTGCATGGAGGACGTAAAGGCCCTGGCCCTGAACCACCTCCCGCCCAAATACGTGGTGCTGGAGCGTGGCGACATGATTCCCCGCCTTACCGTGTATGAGGGAAAGTTCAGCAGCGACATCACCGCCCAGCTTCTTCATGCCTGCAAGGTGGTTATGCAGACTCCCCATCACAGCCGCGAATTTTAAGGAACCACTGATTAAATGCGCCTGCGGCGCTTTGCGGATATTTTCCACCATAATATTGCTGTAATTTCTTGAAATAAACAAATTATTCCTGCAAAATTGCGCTGCATTATGACGCAAAATCTTTCGCAAATCGCTTTTGTCGATTAATCAGCGATTCCTTAACCGACAGCAAAAAACACCGGCGGACGCATAGCGTCCGCCGGTTCTTTGTATTCATTACCTGATGGCTCAGACAACAGGCGCCTCTTCCACTTCCAATTCCTCTTCCTCCTCGTTTTCCTGCCGGGGATAAGGATTAGTGAGCTGCTCCCACAGGGTATCCACATTCTCCATACAGATAAAGTAAACGCTGGTCATCATGTTATCGGGAATACCCAGCGCTTCGGCCAGAGAGGTGATCTTCTCCCAGTCCGCCGACTCGTAGCTGAGCACCAGCTCGTAGAGCATACCGCAACGTCCCTTCTGGTGCAACAGGGCATCCTTGATCTCATCGGCCACCGGCACCTCTGCCAGAATCTCTTCCATAGGAGCGTCGATGAGGAAATTCAGAGTGGAGAACATCCCCATCAGGTATGCCTCCGACTTGGATATGGGCATATCCTTGGCATAATTCATCAGCTCACTGCAAAAATTTGCCCGCATAAAGGAGCGCTTTAAGAACTCCTCCGAACCGGCGTCCAGCTCGTTCTCCGCGTTGCTTGCACTGAGCAGATAAATCCACTGCTTGAGCTGCCCCAGGCCCAGAGTCATGATAGCCTGGGTAATGGTAGTCGCCCGGTGGCGAAGGGCGAAGTAGGCGGAGTTGACCATCTTCAGCAGGCCATAGGTCAGGCTGGCATCTGCGGCGATGAGCTGCTCGATCTCCTCCACGTTGGGCTCGTCCCGTGTAACTGCCACCATAAGCTGGAAGAAATTGCTCTGAATGTAGGAGCTGTTGTGGGCCTTGGTTGTGAGCCGGTCAGCCACATAGGGACCCTCCAGCCCATCCACCCCCAGAGCCACCGCCCGCTGGTAAAGCTCCGCGCTGTCAATGTTGGTGACAATACACTTAATATTCATGCTGTGGGCGATCTCTACCGTATTGCGGACGGTAATCTCACTCACCGACTGAGCGCTGATCTTGATGAAGTGGATATTATCCAGCAGGGACAGATACCGGGGGGAAAACTGGAAATCGTTCACCGCCACCCGGTAACCCTCCCGGACGTACTGCTGCACCAAGTGCATAGACAGGGGATGAATGATCACGCTCTCATCAATCTGGATAACCAAATCGCTTTTGTCAAAGAGCTTAGGAGTCTTTTTCATCAGCAGCATTGTAGTGAAGGTCATAAAATTCAGCGTACCCCTCAGCGCCTTCTGGCTGCTCTGTGTCAAAAAGTTATAAATGGTGTTGGCGGCGGCAAATTCTACACTGGAGGTAGAGTTATCACTGCTGAACGCCTGATTCGCTCCGTGGTACAGGATCTCATGTCCGATGGTATTTCCAGCCGCATCCTTGATGGGCTGCCTCACAATATATTTGCCGCTCATAGCCGCGCCTCCTATTTAGAACTTAACCTCTTCCG
>CATJRT010000093.1 GCA_949742895.1 uncultured Eubacteriales bacterium
GCAGGGGAAATGCCTTTTTCACCATATAGTGATTACCTCCATTCGTGAAGTTTGCCGCGGTGTGATACTGCGGCTCTGTGCATATATAAAAAGCGCCGCACCCAAAACCGGGTGCAGTGCGGATAGGCAAAGGGGCCAGCCGATTGATGCGGCCAGCCCCTTTGATTTGGAGGGAGGGATATGGAAGAGGTAAAAACTGCTTTTTTACCTGTATCTATTGTAGCATGGAGGACTCTCCGCTTCAATTTCTATCTGTTCCCATCCTGCTCCCGCCGGACCGGCGAACCACTGTCAGAACACTTTCAAGTTCCCGGCAGATATACCGAAGGCCCCGGCGAAACTCCCGAATGCCGCCCTCCAGCAGCTGGTCAAACAGCTCCTGGGATACCCCCTGCGGGAAGCAGATGATCTGCTTATACAGATAGATAACGCCGCCGGAATGATCCAACAGCTGGTGCAGCCCGGACAGGGAGTCTCTGTTCAGGCGGTCCAGAATGGCGAGAAAGAGCGCCCGGTCCTGGGCAACAGGCAGGAGCTTGTCCGCGATGATCAAAAAGCCCTGTGTCCTTCCCAGGGTGCCGGACAACACCACATATTCCTCCGCGCCCTTGTGGAAAAGCCCCGCGCAGGCGTCCTCCGTTTCAAAGAGGACCGGCATCCGGTGCTTCATCAGACAGAGAAAATCGCCCGCCATGCCATTTGGCTCACAGGTACTGCTTAATGATCCGGGTGATAATGCCAATGGCGATCCCTGCCTCCTCATCGATCCTGGTGACAACAAAGCTGACATCATCCTTCCGGCAGGGAGTGCGGCGGTCGTGGACGGCCAGAGCCACCGCATTGACCCCCACATTCAACCGCACATAGATGGCATTGCGGTTGACATCCGTTCCCCTGCCGATGTACTTGCCCTGTACCACGCACTTCTTGATGTTCTCCTTTGCGGGATTGGGCACCGTTTCCCGGATAGACGCCTGTAACCGGATGTTTCCGGGGTCGGACCGGTCGATGGAAAGGATCTTCACCAGCACCCGGTCCCCGATGCCGTAGTAGTCGTTGCAGTCGTCCACCCATTCCCAGGCTACCTCCCTGGCAAAGATAGGGAACTCCACCCCGAAGATTTCCACCCGGACCACCCGTTCGCTGACCGCGATCACACGGGCCTCCGCCACCGTCCCCTCCTGGACCAAGGGGCGGCCATCCCGCCCCGGAGTGAGGAAAAACTGCCGCTGTTTGCGGCGCATGGCGTCGGCACGGCTGGCCACCACCGAGCCGGAACGCCTGTCCAGCCCGGATACGGTAAACTCGATCTCCGCCCCCATCATCCAGGAGAGGATCTGGGCGTACCGGTTGTGAAGCTCCTTGTCGCCGCTCTCCCGGTGGTCCTCCAGGCGGATGTTCATTTCGGTGGCAGGGATCACTACCCGCATATCCTTGTAGTAGACGATGGCCAGGGGCAGGCCGGAGGAGGTTCGTTCCACCCCACCCAGGATGCCGGTCAGGGAACGCTTAGTCCGCAGGGAACCCTGAAGCTCCATCCAGAGATAGGCTTCCTTCTCCTCGGCGGACTGCACTTTGCTCTCTTCGTCGATGGCAAGAACCTTGGGAGCCGGGGCGGCAGATGCGGTTCTCCTTCTGCGGGCGGGGGCCGGGCCGGCGGTGTCTCCCTGCTCCGATGCTGCCGCGGATGCCCTGCGCTGCCGGGGAGCAGGCGGTTCGGCAGCGGCCGGTTCATCCGACGGGTCGGGCTCCTCTGCCTGCGGGACATCCTGGGACTCCTCTTCGGTCGGTGTGGGCTGTTCCCCAACTGGGGCCTCCTCCGGTTGGATAGCATCCTGGCCGGGCGGGGTGTCCACCGGCTCGCCGCTGTCCTCTGCCGGAGGTTCGGAGGGCATCTCTTCGCACGCTTCCGGCGGGTCAGCGGGAAGATCAGGGCTCTCTGCCGCTTCTTCCGGCGCTGCAAGGGTCATCAGCATTTCGGTCTCCTGGTCTTCAAGAACTTCCTTTTTTCTGGGCATAAGATTCACACTCCTTAAAAATGATAGGTATTTGAAAGTGCGGGATAAGCACTGACAAAGCGTTTAAGGCTGCAAGCTGTTAGGGGGCATCCTCCAGCTTGCGGTATTTCTTCCTTGGGCGGGCCGGTTGGGTAGGCGGCTCTGGCATACCGGCCTCCGACAGCTTCTCTGCTTCTTTTTCTTCTGGCGGTTCTGGTGCGGGGGATTCTTTCGCCTGTCCCTCCTCCACCCGCCAGGCGGGGATGTACTCGGACGCTCTGGATTTCACCAGCCGCCGGGCGTCCGGGTGGAGCGAGTAATCGAACTTTTCACACTGGAGGACATTGTGGCCCCGAATGATCACCAGCTCCTGATCCAGCGGCATCCGCAGAATCTCGTCCATGGTCATCAGCTTGCGGCGGCCCAAACCGCTGGTTTCCCGGTACTGGGGGGTGTAGCTGCTCACCTGCCAGGAGGAGAGCTGCCGGGCGGTGCTTTGGACGCCGATGGTGATCTCCCCGGTGCGGTCGCTCAAAAACTTGGCGGTGGCCTCATCGGTGCAGCCCAGGGCGATCTGAACATCACAGTTCCCAATGATCTCCTGCCAAACATCGTTGGGATACCGGTTTTTCATCTGGGCCAGGTTCTGAAAGATCACGCTCACCGAAATGGCCCTGCTGCGGGTAACGGAGATCTTCTTGTTAAAGTCCAAAATGAGGCCGCTGTTGGGATGCTCGTCCAGAATGAAGTTCACCGGCACATCGCAGCGCCCGCCCTTTCCCACCGAATCCGCATACCGCACCAACTTGATGAACAGGCAGGAAAAGAAGAGGGAAGAGAGAAAATCAAAGGTGGAGTCCTGGTCGCTGGTGATGCAGAAGAAGGCGCATTTCTCTTTGGCGGGCAGCTCCAGGTCGATCTCGTCAAAAGAAGTAATCTTGCGGATCAGTTCCGACTGGAACACCTGGAGCCGGCTGCCCAGGCCGATGATGACGCCGCCCCGCACCGAGTCCGCCGCCTGCCCGAAGATGTTATAGGGTGCTTTGGCCGGGTGCCCCGGCGGCAGGGCGCCGATCATCTTGGTGAGGGCTGCCTCGCTTTCGTTGCAGAGCAGCTGGTAGACTTCGCCAATGTTACAGAGCTTTTCTGGGTAGGTAAAGCGCACATAGAGGATCAGGGCCTTCAGAAGATTCATTTCACTGTTGTCCCAAAAGTGGTCGCTCTTTCCGCTTGATGTATTCTTGATGATGGTGTCCGCAAAGACCTGGGCCATCACCTCGTCGTTCACTTCCTTCAGACAGTTCCAGCTGTCGCTGTTCTGGGGGCGGATGAGGTTAAAGACCCGGACGGTGTAGCCGTTTGCCGAGAGATAGGCGGCCATGTCCTCGAACAGCTCGGATTTGGGGTCAGTGATGATGACCGATTCTCCCCGGCGCACCGCTTGCAGCACCATGTTGCGGACAAAAGCCCGGCTCTTGCCGCTGCCGCTTGCGCCATAGATGGCAAAATTTCGGTTGAGACGGGAATCGGTAGGAAGGCAGACCGCCTTTGTCCCTTTCCTCCCCAGGATGACGGCATCGGTACTTTTCACATCGGTGACCCATAAGGTCTCCCGCAGCTCCCGGTCGGTCATAAAGCCCGCAGTGCCGTAGCTGCCGGAGTCCGCGTAGGTCAGCTTGCGGGCGCTGTCGTACTCCCCGCCGCCATCCCGGCCGATGCGGAAAACGAACAGGATGAGGACCGCCAGCACGGTCAAAATCAGCCCCATGCTGATAAGGCCCTCCGGCCAGTGAAAAGAGGCGGCCAGGCAAGACAGCACCGAGGGGTCCGGCGGCTTTGGTGCGCTGTGGCCGAGAACGCCGCCGGACTGCTGCCATGCTTTGTAGTTCACAAGCAACTGCGCCAGGAACCCGCCGCCATAGAGCAGCAGCCCCAACAGCAGCGGGAGAAAAACAAACAGGACGATTTTCTTTTTGGGCTCTATCTCAGCCCCACCTCCTTCCATATCGCCGCCGGGTCCAGCAGATGAAGCTGTACGGCCTTTCCCAGATAGCGTTCCAGGCAGTCCGCTTGGAAATCAAAGCAGACGGCATGGCCCTGCTTCCCGAAAAGCTCCAGCCCGGTCTTAAACCGCTTGATCCTCTCCAGGTCGAAATCACAGGCAAATAACACAGGGTTCCCATCCAGGGAAGCGTCGCTGTCAAAGGGGAAAGCGACAGGCTCCTCACACCGGCTTCGCAGGACTTCCGCCAGCCGCTTATGGGAGGCGGGCCGGCAGAGCAGCTGAAGCAGCCGGATGCCGTTTTCGTCACAGGGAAGATAGCGCATTGACGAAAAGGTTCCATCCGGCCGGAAATACTGCCGCCGGTTCCCGCCATCGCTTTGCAGCAGGTCGAGGGCGGTACCCATATTCGCGCCGATCATCAGCCCCTCTATTTCAGAAAGGGAGATTCTCTGACGGATCAGGATACCCTTTACCGCACCCATCAGTTTTTGCTCCGCCTTGGAACTCCATTTGAGGGGCGCTGCGCCGGTGTGGTAAACGAGGGCGGCATTTCCCGCCCCCATCAGCAGTCCCACAGCGCGAGTGGCCTTGATGCGGGTGGATCCCGGTCCCTGCCCTTTGACCTCCAGGGAACTGTAAAAGGCAGGGACGGAGAAATCGGGGGTGTTCCCCAGCTGATGGAAGGGCGGTTTTTCATCCGGGTAGAGCCGGACACCGGCCCGGAACATCAGCAGATGGACCGCCGCGGTACGGTGCAGACGCTCCACGCTGATGGGGTCGCTCTTCCGGCAGCGGGCAAGATAGCCTTCTGTAAAAAGGGGCTGAAACCGTTCGGGGCAGGCCCTGTTCAGAAGCGCCCGTCCCTTTTGAGTCAGCCGCAGGGAGGGAACACCGTTTTTGTGATGCCGTCTCAGCAGCTTGTCCGCCCGAAGGACGGAAACGGTTTTTCGGGTCCACTCGGTGCTGCCAGGAAGCAGGGTCAGGAGTCTAACGGGAAGGTCTCCGCATAGGGCGGTCAGCCCCAAAAGGGCGTCCTCCCGCACCTCCGAAATTTCTGCCAACGAACCACCTCCTTTTCCGCAAAAATGCGACCAGTGCCGCTTGTACTTGGGTGCTTTTTCGCCGCTGTTCAGCCGGAAGAAGCTGAATCTGCCGGGCTTTTCCGGCCCTAAAAATACCTCCGTTTTTGCTCGTCTCAAAAAGCGGAAAAACGGAGGCGGTTTTGAGCCCTTTTTAAGGCGTTTTGATTGGGTGCAAATTGAGCCATTCCCCCAGGTGTTCCGGGGCCATAACATAGACCTCGGTGCCTTCGCTGTCACCCATGGCGGAGGTGTAGAGGTTGGTGCAAAGCAGCCCGTTGTCGTCCACCAGGAAGTGGTCTGCGATGACATCCAACACCTGTTTGACCTCTATATTGTCGTGGTCCCGAACCAGACGCTCCGGCAGCTCTGCGCTGTACAGGTGGCGGAAGCAGACTACCGCCCGCCGTAACCGCCGGATGGGATGTGTTTTCCCATATTCAGTGAGCGCGGCGGCCAGCGGCCCGGTGAGGAAGGCACAGGAGCCGGTCTTTCGCTTGGGCAGCAGCCCCGGCAGAAGGATACGGCGCCAGTGTTCCTCCGCCTCTACCAGGATCCCCTGTATCTGGGCGGCCTCGCGAAGCACCTCGGCCCTGGGAAGGAAACAGGTTTCCACCCGAATGTCCCGGATGCCGCAGGCCAGCCGTTCGGCCAGACCAGCGGCATCCTGAAGGCTGCTTCGGTATCCCTCAAAATCCTCCGGCAGCGACTGCTTGGCTCTGCTCAGCCAAAAGCTGATTTGTTCGATCTCCCCCTGATACCGGATCAGGCGCTTTTGCAATTCATGCTGATTCATTCCGATTCCTCCTGTAAATATCGCTGGATGGTCCCGTCGGCGGCCACGGTGCAGAACCAGTCGGCCCCTGGGATCTCCAGCGTTTCGATTTGTTCCGGGGTCTCCACGATGACAAGAATATGGGTGCCGCTCTGCTCCCGCTGGGAGAAAAGGGCGCCCATTATCCCCTCGTTTCCGTAGGGGACATAGACGATCTCGTATTCCTCGCCCGCCATAAAGAAAAAGAGCTGGACCGGGTATTCCCCGCAGGCGTGGTACTCCACCCGGCCCGCAAATCCCGCCAGCACCCAAAAGGCCGCGATCTGCTTTTCGTCCAGTCCCTTGGACAGCTCCGGCTGGTTGAGAGCCAGCAGGCCGCCGGAGGGGTCGCTGACCAGCTGCCCGCTGCGCCGCAGGTAGGAGAGCATATTGCCCAC
>CATJRT010000094.1 GCA_949742895.1 uncultured Eubacteriales bacterium
ACCCAGGCCACCATCCTGTTCACCCATGATATGCACTCCCACCTGCTCCCCGCCACCGACGAGAACGGGACGGAGTACGGCGGCTATGCCCGGCTGAAAACCGCTATCGACTCGGTGAAGGCGGACCGGCCGGACGCCATCCTGGTAGACGGCGGGGACTTCTCCATGGGCTCCCTGTTCCAAACCTCCTTTGCCAGCTCCGCCGTGGAACTGCGGGTGATGGGCGCGCTGGGCTACGATGCGGCCACCTTCGGCAACCACGAGTTCGACTACCGCGCCGCAGGGCTGGCCTCCATGCTCAACGCTGCCGCGGACAGCGGGGACCCCCTCCCCGCCCTGGTGGAATGTAACTACCTGCTCCCCAACCGGGAGGGGGACTACGCCGCCCTGGGCGACGCCTTTGACCGGCTGGGCATAGCTCCCTATACGCTGCTGGAACGGGGCGGGGTGTGGTACGCCATTGTAGGCGTGATGGGGATAGACTCCGACGAATGCGCCCCCATGTCCGGCATGGTCCTGCGTGACCGCGTGGAGAGCGTCCAGCAGGCGGTGGACGCGGCTAAGGCGGAATGCCTGGAGAAAAACGGGGTCCAGCCCCTAGTGATCTGCCTGTCCCACTCCGGCACCGACGGCAGCGGCAAAGGGGAAGACTACGAGCTGGCCCAAAAGGTAAATGGCATCCACCTCATCGTCTCCGGTCACACCCATACCACCCTGCCCCAGCCCATCGAGGTGAACGGGACCTATATTGTATCTGCCGGGGAGTACTCAAAAAACCTGGGCGTAGTGACCATGGACTACAAGTCCAACGGTGAGGCGGCGCTCACCGGCTATGAGCTCATCCCCATCGACGACACCCTGGCGGACGATCCCAACATCGCCGCGCTGGTGGAGGACTACAAAAAAGAGGTGGACGCCAACTACCTCAGCCGTTTCGATATGACCTTCGACCAGGTGCTGGCCCGCAACCCTTACACCTTCGACAGCGTGGACGAGGTATATGCCACCCGCCACGAGTCCACCCTTGGCAACCTGTTCTCCGATGCGTACAAGTGGGCCGTGGAGGAGGCCACCGGAGAGCCGGTGGACCTGGCCCTCACCGCCTCCGGCGTGATCCGGGAATCCTTCGCCGTAGGGGACATCACCGTGTCCGACGTGTTCAACGCCGCGTCCCTGGGCATCGGGGCGGACGGCGTGCCGGGGTATCCCCTGGTAGCGGTGTGGATCACCGGCAAGGACGTGAAGAACGCCATCGAGGTGGACGCATCCGTATCCCAGCTCATGCCCGCCGCCCGGCTCTATTATTCCGGCGCGGGGGCCTATTATAACACCAACCGGATGTTTTTCAACAAAGTAGTGGCGGTCTCCATGCTGGATTCCGACGGTGTGGGCACGGCAATCGACGACGATAAGCTTTACCGGGTGGTCACCGGGCTGTACTGCGGGCAGATGCTGGGGGCGGCGGAAAGCGCCTCCTTCGGCCTGCTCACCATCACCGCACGGGACGCCGACGGCACCCCCATCGACATGGACAGGCTGGAGGACTACATCGTCCACGACGCCCAGGGAAACGAGGTAAAGGAATGGCACGCCATCGCCACCTACCTCCAGTCCATGGGCGGCGAGGTGGACGGAAGATACGCTCAGCCCGACGGGCGCAAACTGGTAGAGGCGAGCTGGTCCCCCGTCAAGCTGCTGATAAATCCCAACAAATTCACCATTGCCGCCGCCGTAGCCATCCTGGTGCTCATCCTCATTGTGATACTCATCGTCCGGACCATCGTCCGCCGGATGAACCGGGGTAAAAAGCCCTCCACTGGCTATCAGGGCTACCGGGGCAAGCGGCGGTAAGGCGCTTTACTTCGTCTCCGCGAATGCCCACGCCTCGGCCAGCCAGCCCAGCAGCTCTCCATCCAGTTCCCCCTCCTCCGTGACGGCTATGTGGTGGGTCCAGCGGCTGGGGTACGGCTCCACTGCTATGCTGATCCGGGGCGAATCCAGCCGGCACCCCAGGCCAAAGCTCACCACCAGACCAGCGTCGCGCTTCCGCCGGGGCAGGGAGACCATGGCAAACAGATGCTTGCCGTAAAAGCTGATCTGGCTTTCCTGCACCTTGACGGACGCCTCCGGGAAGGCAGCGTCCATCTGCCGGTACAGCGCTTCAAACAGCACCAGCCCGTCCGGTCTGCCGCCGAAGAAGGCCAGCAGGTCGGCTCCGAATAATTCCGGTGTTCTCATGTTTTTGCCTCCTGATAAGCATTGAGGTGCATCCGTATGGACGAGATTCTGCAACCAATTATGTATGGCAGGACTGCCGGGGTCATACAAAAAAGAAAGCGCCGTCCTCCCGAACTTCCCTCAACTGCGTCGCAACGAAAGCAATCTGTGCTCCGTAGACTTTACCAATTCGTTTTCCTGGATTTTACTGCTTACGTAAGAACGTAGGCTAAAAGAGCAGCGCAAGCGTGGCTAACGTTTGTGCTGCTCTTTTGTCATACTCCCATATTCAAAGACGATTCCGATCTCCCCATTCGCACATTCCATCTAAAATGGGAATCAGGGACTTTCCGCGTTCCGTGAGGCTGTACTCGACTTTAGGTGGGATCTGGGGATACTCCTTCCGATGTACCAACTGGTCAGCCTCCAATTCCTTCAGGGTTGAGCTAAGCGTCTTATAGGAAATATCCCGGATATATCGTTTTATTTCGTTGAAGCGCACCACCTTGAACTCCATAAGGGTATATAGAATTGTCATTTTATATTTACCATTGATTAAAGACAGGGTATAGCTGAAGCCTGTATCACCAAGGCATTCCTGAGAAATACAGCGGTCCGTCATTCCACACTCTCCCTTAGGTAAGTATCGCACCTGAATGTGCGTACTTGATTTTTCACCAATTCTTGCTATGATGATACTATCGAATGCAGGGAAAGTCAAGCCTGCATAATCAAGGAGGTTGTTAGAATGGGTAAAAAAATAGTAGTTATCACCGGCAGTCCGCGCAAGAACGGAAACAGCTTTGCCATGACAGATGCCTTCATTCAAGCGGCGGAGGCGAAAGGTCATGAAATCACCTGCTTTGATGCCGCAATGAAAAACGTGGGCGGCTGTCACGCCTGCGAAACCTGCTTCAAAACCGGGAAAGCCTGCTCGTTCGACGATGACTTTAACACGATTGCTCCAGCCATTCTGGAGGCTGACGCCGTTGTCTTTACCATGCCGGTCTACTGGTATTCGCTTCCTGCTCAGATTAAGGGCGTAATTGACAAGCTGTTCTCCTTCGTGGTGGGCGGCAAGGATATTTCCGGGAAAGAGTGTGCCATGATCGTCTGCTGTGAAGAGGATGATCTGTCTGTTATGGACGGCGTCCGCATCCCCCTGGAGCGGTCCGCCGCGCTGATGAAATGGAAAATGGTGGGCGAGGTGCTGATTCCCGGCGTTCTGAACGAAGGTGATATTAATAAGACAGACGGCTGTGAACAGGCGGCGGCGCTGGCTGAGAAATTCTAAGAGCCTGTTTAAAATCTTCTGATGAGGATGGCAA
>CATJRT010000095.1 GCA_949742895.1 uncultured Eubacteriales bacterium
CGGTGACCTGGAGCCCAGCACATCGGCCCCGGCAGCGAGCGCCGGGCCGCAGATCAGCGACACCACCAAGCCGGAGCTACCCGTGGACGCCACCCCGGAAACCTTCTCCCCCGACGACATGGAGGCCGTCATGCTGGCAAAGACCATGTATGCAGAGGCCAATGTCCTGCACTGGTACGGGGACAAGTTCGGGGTGAGCTACCGGGCCCGGCAGGCCGCCGTCGCCTGGGTAGCCCTGAACCGGGTGGACGCCGGGGGCTTCGGGGACGACCTCTATGAGGTCCTGACCCGTCCCAACCAATTCGCATACGACCCGGACGCCCCTGTCACTGATGAGCTGCTGGAGCTTGCCTGGGATGTCCTGTATCGCTGGTGGGCTGAGAAGGACGGGGCGACAGACGTGGGGCGCACCATCCCGCCCGAGTATCTGTACTTTGACGGGGACGGCAAAGAAAACTACTTCCGCACTGAGTATCAGGGGACCGGGGACGTGTGGGACTGGAGCCTGCCCGACCCTTATGGGGAGGACAAATGAAAGGAAACAGAGAAATCAAAATTACTATAGGAGATTTTATACCTGAGACGGTTAAGGCGGAGATCAAAGAAAAGATTCTTTCCGGTGTCTGCCCGTATTGCTTTGGGATCGGAAAAATAAAGGCTATGCAGAATTACATGACCTATGACGCCGGTACCATCCGAGGCCCAGACACCTACATAGACTGTCCGTTTTGCAACGGAACAGGAAGGAGGGCATGAGTATGGAATTTTGCAGAAAGCGCACCTGCCCGCTGGATGACTGTCAGCACCACGCCAGCCAAGCGCCGCGCGGTTTTGCCTATACCGCCAGGGATATGGACATGGGCTGCAAGCGCCTGGATGACTACCTTGCGGGGGAAGCGGCCAAGGAGGAGCGCATCCAGAAGATGTCCCTGGGGACGGCCTGCGTCATCTTCCAGAACATCGACGGCCCGGGCATCTCCACAGAGGAGAAGGCGGCGGCCATTTTCAAGGTCATCAACATGGAAACGCACAACAGCATAACCAAGGCTGCGATGCTCAAGGCGTTGCGGTGGCTGCTGGAGCTGTCCTTTGACATCCAGGAGGAGTAGCCGTGGCCGAGATCATCGACATCAACACAATTCCCCGGAGGAACTGCCAAAACTGCCTGTGGCATGACGCACCGCAAGGAGCTTGTAGGCGCCCTGGCGGGTACGACTTCGACCTCAAGCGGTGGCGTTGCCGGTCCTTCGAGTGGAAAGACCCACCTAATCGGAAGGGAGAGAATCAACTATAAATCGCTCACTTTTATCATCGGTGAAAATGGACTACTGCACACCGAAGGATTTTTTTGACCGCCTGGACCAAGAGTTTCATTTTGTGCTTGACGCTGCTGCTACTGCGAAAAGCGCAAAGTGTCCGGCATACTTCACGCCGGAAACCGATGGGCTGGAAAGCTCCTGGGGCGAAGCCGGAGGACCTGTGTTCTGTAATCCGCCGTATGGGAGGCAGCTTGGGAAGTGGGTCCAGAAAGCCTATGAGGAAGCCAAGACCGGGACCACCATCGTTTTGCTGATTCCCGCGAGGACTGACACTTCCTATTTCCATGACTACATCTACGGACGCGCGGAAGTCAGGTTTATTCGCGGTCGGCTTGTTTTCGTGGATGAGGACGGAGAGCCCTGCAAAGACGCGAACGGAAGGGCTATGCCTGCGCCCTTCCCGCCTATGGTGGTGATTTACAATGGACGGAGGGATGAGTGGTGGAGAGAGGCAAGATGAGACGCTGCAAAAATTTCAACTGTGACCGCCTCCATGGACACTACTGCTGCGCCGACTGCGGCCAGCGGGCCACCTGTAAGAATCCCTGCCAGAACGACCCGAGCCGGTGCGGCCTGGAGGACAAGGAAGCGCCGAAGCCGAGCCGGTGGGATAGGGGGCGGGAACCGTGAGCGAAAGCGGAATCTTCACCATCCCGGCCCGCCGGTGTAAGCGATGTGGCGGACTCCTCACCAGCGAACAGGCGTTACGGGACGGCTACGGTCCCTGCTGCCTGCGGAAGATGAAGCAGGCAGCGATGGCGAAGGAGGAAGCCAAGAACCAGTATAGCCTATTCCCTCCAGAGCCGGAGGAAACAGAGAGGAGAGACTAACCATGAACCTGCACAAAACCCGAATTGACTGGTGCTCGCACACCTGGAACCCGGTGACGGGCTGCCTTCACGGCTGCGAATACTGCTACGCCCGGAAGACGGCCCACCGCTTCGGCCTGCATCCCTGCGAGCATCCCGGCAAGCCTCCGCTGGAGATACTGCCAAAGGGGTCCGGCTGCTTCTACGTCGAGGAGCCGACCAAGCTCTACGATGAGAAGGGGGAGTACATCCGCAGCACCCCCTATCCGACGGGCTTCGCGCCCACCTTCCACGCCTACACCCTGGACTACCCCGAGAAGCGGGAAATCCCGTCCAGCGTCTTTGTCTCCAGCATGGGCGACCTGTTCGGGGAGTGGGTGCCGGACATCTGGATAGAGGATGTCTTTGACGCCTGCAAGCGGGCCCCTCAGCATACCTACCTGTTCCTTACCAAGAACCCCAAGCGATACATAGAGTTGGCCCGTGCCGGGAAGCTCCCGGAAGCGCCGCAGTTTAAGAATTTTTGGTATGGGACCACGATCACAAACCCGGATATACCGTTCTTTTTCTGTGAGGAGACGAACATCTTCCTGAGCATTGAACCCCTGCTTGCACCGTTCCGAAGGGAGGACTATATCGACGCCCTAGACGATGTGGGCTGGATAATCATAGGAGCTATGACCGGCGGCAGGAAGAACCAACTGCCAAAGCGAGAATGGGTGGAGGAGATCGTGGCGGTAGCCCGGGAAGTGGGCATCCCGATCTTCATGAAAAGGAACCTGGCCCCAGTATGGGGCGATGATCTCATCCAGGAGTTCCCTACCGGTATGTCTGTGCCGCAGGAGGGCAAGACGCCCCTTCCCCGCTGCCGGGAATGTGAGTATGCGACGGCCAAGCTCCAGGGGAAGCGCGGGACCGGCTATGACTGCGAGATCGGCTGGGAAGCAGCGGGCTATGACGACCGGGGGACACGACACATCCCCGCACACCAGGCGAGGACATCCCCTCCCTGGTGCCCAAGGAGAGAAGGCAGGTAGTCTATGGAGCATATCCTCAGCCTATCTTACGGGAAAGATTCCCTGGCTTGCTTGGGGGCAATCGAGGAGCTGGGCTGGCCGCTTGACCGCATCATCCATGCGGAGGTATGGGCCACCGACACAATTCCGGCGGACCTGCCGCCCATGGTGAATTTTAAGGCAAAAGCAGACACCATCATAAAGGCCAGGTGGGGAATTGAGGTCGAGCACATCCGCGCAAAAAAGACGTATGAGCAGCAGTTTCATGAAAAATACATAACAGGGAAACGCGCAGGCGTTATTTACGGATGGCCACTGCTCATGGGAGCGTGGTGCAATTCCAGACTAAAGGTCAGAACCTTGAAAATGGCGCAAAAGCGCGGGATTTGCTACATGGGAATCGCTATTGATGAACCGGGACGATTTCATAACCTCACAGAAACAAGGAAAAGCCCGCTGGTTTGCGCCGGGTGGACAGAAACCAAGTGCTGGGAATGGTGTGAGGAAAATGGCCTTCTTTCCCCAATCTACACGACTTCCACACGGGGCGGATGCTGGTTTTGTCATAATCAGAGCATACAGCAGCTTCGGCTTCTGCGGAAGACATACCCGGAATATTGGACATTGATGCTCGAATGGGACACTGAAAGTCCGAGAAAATTCACAACAGACGGCCATACGGTGCATGATTTTGAACGGCGCTTCCAGCTTGAAGACGAAGGCTTCCTCTACCCGGAGGACCGAAATTTTCGCTGGGATATGCTGGACCAAGAGCTCAATTTTAGATTTTTTTGATAGAGAGGAGATAACCGTGGGAAAACGAAATTGCCGCAGGACCGACACCGAGCGTGAACAGCATGAACGCGCAACCCGCGTCCGCAAGATGACAGACGCCCAGCTCTGTGATTACCTGGATGAGCTGGCCGCCCCTCCGCCCCCGGCGGGCCCCAGCGCCGGGGAGATCATCAACAAGTTTATTGACAGCCTGGCAATCAGGAGCGACACCGGCCTCCGCGTCAGCGACGCCACCATCCGCAAGATCAGGCAGATGGCGGAGGAGAATGGCTATTTCCAGCCCGGTAATATGTGATGCCGGGCCGGAGAGATCGCAAGGAGCTCCAGAGATACCGGGAAGATGAGGCGGCGGGCCTGTTGATTCGCCTCCCAGTTCCCCAGGGGACAATCGTGTGGAGGGTCCGGGAAAACCCAGGCTGTCACTACGGGGTGCAGCAGGCGGAAATCTTCCTGTTCGGGAAGGTGGTCACGCCGCGCAAGATCGTGGAGCCGGTCCCCTTCGACCTGTCTATGCTGGACGCCTGGGGGAAGACCGTATTTAAGACTGAGTTTGAGGGGAGGCAGATGATAGACCATGACACCACAAGAGCGAGCCAAGCTGGCCCGGAGGGCCCAGGGCCGGAGGAACCGGGCCCAGGGGGCCTTCTTTGAGCGCATGATCGAGCAAACCTGTGACTACTACCGGGCCCGAGACATCGCAGACATCGAGAAGACCCCGGAGCCAATGCAACCCACCAAGGACCTGGGAGGCGGGAAATTCATCGCCCACTACACCGGGACCGCGCAGGCGGACTATAAGGGCTTCCTGATGGGAGGCCGCGCCGTCAACTTCGAGGCCAAATACACGGACACCGGACGCATGGACCAGGACCGTGTGACGCCCGATCAGACGGACCGCCTGGAGAGGGCCCACCGCTACGGGGCCCACGCCTTTGTCCTCTGTTCCTTTGGGGCCGTCGCCTTCTATCGTGTGCCCTGGGAGGTTTGGAGAGACATGAAGGCCAATTTCGGCCACAAGTACATAACACCCCAGGAGGCCGCCCCCTTCGAGGTCCGCATCGGTGGGCCCGGAGTGCCGTTGTTCCTGGAGAAGCTGGAAGGAGGCGAAGACCGTGGCAAAGGTGATTTGTGACATAGAGAGCTGCGTCCATAGGTCTAAACGTCCGCTGAAGAAGTGGAGGTATGCAGACGGAAGACCCTGCTACGGGTGCAAACTGGAAACCATCGGCATTACCAGAATATCCGACCCCGATGGGGACTGCCGCGACACCATCGGCGAGGAGAACATGGCCCGCTGTTCAGAATATGAGCCGGAGGAGGCGGAAGAGTGTCTGAGCGAAGAAGACTGACCAAGGAGGAGCGCCGGGCTGTCTACGACAAGATGGGCGGCCACTGTGCGTACTGCGGGTGCGAGCTCCATTACAAAGATATGCAGGTGGACCATGTTGTCCCCCTGCGGAAAGGAGGCCCCGACGTACCGGACAATATGCTGCCCGCCTGCCGGAGCTGCAACCACTACAAGGACAGCATATGCTGACGAGATCATCGAGATACTGCGCCGTAATGGCGCATGGTAAGGAGGAAAAAATCATGCTGATTATGACACAAGCCAAGACTGGCCTAGTGAACATGAGCCAGGTTATCCGCATCTTCGCCGCTGGCGGCGACGTGATGGCTGAGGACCGGAACGCCGCCATCATCCTGCTGGGGTCCTATGAGAAGACCGAGCGCTGCACTGAGATCGTCATGGAGATCGCGGAGAAGTACGCAAGCTATCTCCGGGTGGACGGCGGCCCAGCCCTCACTGTTGATGCCTATATCCAGCCAAAGATGTTCGAGCCCCCGAAGCTCTACCAGATGCCAACAGAGGAGGCGACGCAGGATGAGTAAATTCGCCGATGATGTCAAGCTACTGGGCGATCTCCAAGCCTTGATCGAGGAGCAGAAGAAGACCGCACAGATGAGCCCGTCCGCTCAGATGATCGTCAAGAAGGTTCTGCCTGGGTCCGGGAATCTCATCCCAGAGGCCCGAGAGCGGGCCGAGCGCACTATCGCCGTCCTGACCGCTGCCAAGGAGCGGCTGGCCGAGCTGATGGAGGAGGCGCACCAATGAGCGCCCGGCGGGAGAAGCGC
>CATJRT010000096.1 GCA_949742895.1 uncultured Eubacteriales bacterium
AGATCTCTACCATCTTGTCAAATGTTGCCCGCTTTACCCCCGTGATTCTCCGGAATTTTGTGTTTGAATATTCTGATATCTTTTCGTATTTCATCTCCCCATTTTACCACTGTCACTTATTTTCGCAAGAGGTCTATTTTACCTTATCTTTTGTGCAATCGGCGGACTTAGACCCTGACGCGGAGTCTTCAAAGCACAACTGCAAAGAGACTGAGACAGCCCACCGTTTTCACGGCGAACTGTCTCAGCCGATTCAAAAAAGAGAGGGAGGAGTTGTCATTGCTTCTGACAGTGTTAAGAATACCACATTTGGCGATGAAGTGATGGATAGCCTTTGAAGTATCTTTAAACATTTTGTAAAGGCTTAGATTTGGTCATGGGGTGTGCATGGAGCAAAGGTCTGTGCCGGCCGGGTATTCCGCAGAAGCTCCAACGCCTGCAGGGCAGCAGTCAAATCACCAGTACAGAGCCACACCCGGCCTGGCGGTAGGTAGTGCAGGAGACAGGAGCCCCTGCCATCAAAGTAGGGTGATAAAACTGCTGTTGGCATAGCCCACAGCGCCGTCAAAGGACACCAGATACCAGCCCTGCCACTGGTTTAGGATGGTCAGCCGCGCACCGTCGTAGGCTTTGGCAATAACAGGAGCGGAGGTATCCGGGCGGGAGCGGATGTTCAAATAGCCCCAATCCACATCTACCATACCCTGCCGGGAAGGGGTTGGGGTGAGAAAGGGGATGCCGAAGTATTCGGTAAGGGAGAGGACGATGTTTCGGGCGGTTTCATCCAAATGGGTTTTGATCCAGGTGGCGTCGTCTGCATTGTCGTGATAACCCAGCTCAATGAACACTGATGGGGCGCGGGGCTGGCGCACCTCACCAATGGAGGTGGTGGCCTCTGCCCTAACCCTGTTAGGTAGGGGATAAATGGCTTTCAGATTATTGGCCACGATTTCTGCTGCCCGCTTACCGTTGGAGCTGCCAGGATAGTAGAACACGATGATGCCACGGGTTCCGCCGTAGTTACTGGGGGCAGAGGCATTGGAGTGGAGTGCAAGGTGGAGATCGTAAGTACCGGCGTTGGATGCCCGTATGGAAGACGCAGCGGTCATATCCGGAGTGTTGCGGGAAAATTGGATGCCGGAAGCGTTGAGGTAGGGAACCATGGCGTCTGCCAGACGGTTCATCCACTCTTCCTCACTGCCGCCATTGACATACATATTTGCTTCTTGAGTAGAGGGAGAAAGATATATAATTGGCATAGGAAAACCCTCCTTCGTTTCATCCTATGCGGTAGGGCGGGATTTGACAAAGGAGGGAAATGAGGTTTAAGACAGGCGGTGAACCAGGGCGGTGAACTCTTCCAGCCCTAAACGTTCCCCCCGAACCGTTTCTTCAAGTCCGCAGTCCAAAATGATTTGCCGGAGCTGGTCCTTGGAAAACCGGCTACTGTAGGCGGCAGACAGTGCATTAAGCAGAGTCTTGCGGCGCTGGGCAAAGGCGGCATGGATAACCGCAAATAATGTGTCAGGGTTTACATCCACAGGCGGCTGAAGACGTGGAGTCAACCGCACCACAGCAGAAGTGACCTTGGGAGCGGGAAGGAAGCACTCTGGAGGAACCTCAAACAAAAGCTCACATTGTGCGTGATATTGGCAGAACAGGGAAAAGGCCCCACAGTCCGAGGTCCCAGGGGCAGCGCAGATTCGATTTGCCACTTCCCGCTGGATCATTATGGTGATGGAGCGGAAGCGGTTCAGCTCCAGTAGGCGGGTGATAACCGGGGTGGTGATGTTATAGGGAAGGTTGGCACATACATTTGGTGTAAAATCAGAGAACTTGTCGGATATTACAGCATCAAGATCCAGCTTCATCACATCGCCGGAGAGGATTTCTACGTTAGGACAATCTCCCAGCGTTTCCCGCAGGATGGGCAGGAGAGATGTATCCAGCTCGACAGCGGCCACTTTACCTGCCCGCTGGGCTAACTGCCGGGTGAGGGGGCCAATGCCGGGGCCGATTTCCAGCACAGCACAGTGTTCGTCCAGTCCAGCGGCGTCGGCAATGTCCCGCGGTACCCAGTCTGCAATGAGAAAGTTCTGCCCCATGGACTTTGAGAAGTAAAAGCCGTGGCGTGCCAACAAAGCCTTGATTTCATGGATGTCAGTGAGATTCATTGGAATTCTCCCTTCTGGCTTTGCTGAGCTTCATACCGGTCCATTCCCCACCAGTTGGGCAGCAGATCCTTTAGGGTGACGGTCTCACGTTTTTCATAGTCTACCAAAATTTCCATATTTTGATTTTCCAGGGCGAGCTGCAAAAAAAACTCCCGGCAGGCGCCACAGGGCATCCCGCTTCCTCCGCCATATGGCGCTTTGTCCCGGAAGGTAATCAGCCGCTTGACAATGGTCTGTCCGCTGCTCACGTACATATTCAGTGCTGCCAGCCGCTCGGCACACAGGTCAAGCACGTCGGAACAGCTCTCCACACAGAAGCCTGTGAAAGTTTCGCCGTTTTCTGCCTCCAGAGCGTATACCACATGGTGGGCATAGATGAATGGAGAAACCTCTTCCGGGTGATACAAATCCCTTGCCTTTTGATATAATTTTTCCCAGATATCCATTCTGTTACCTCTGTTTCAGCCGCTTTTCGTAGGCTGACCGCCGTGGATCATGGCCATCGTTAACTGTTACGGTTACGTTTCCGCGGTATTGAAAACCGTTCCGGCGTATCAGCCCCTGCATAGCTTTGTTTTTCTTGTGGGTGTCCGCCCGAAGCCAGCCGATGCCCTGTGCCAGAGCCATCCCTTCACATTCCGCGATGATACGGTCTGCCAATCCGGAGCCCCGGTATTTGTCCGCCAAAGCGCAGCGGTGAAGGACAGCATAGGGCTCGTCCGATGACCACTTTCCGTCAGAGATAGCGGAGTAGGCCGGCTCAGGGAGCGTGGAGAGTACGAAAAAGGCGCATATTTCATCCTTACAGGTGAGTACGAAGCATTCTTCGCGGTGAAGGTCCGCCAGGAAATGCCGCCGCTCAGGGTAACCGTCCTGCCATTGATCTATTTTGCGGGAGGCCAGAAAGCTCTGAGCCTGGCCAGTGATATCTAATATGGTGGGGAGATCGCCTTCCTTTGCCGGACGGCACTCCAACGGCTGGGGTAAGGAAGGGCGGTTTAAGTCCCGCTCCAGCTCTGCCAGCAGCTTTTGGTCTGCCTTGGAAGAAAGGCTCAACTTTTCATACAGGTCGGGCCGCCGCTGGCGGGTGCGGAGGATAGACTGCTTGCGCCTCCAGCGTTCCACGCCTGCGTGGTTGCCGGTGAGTAGCTCAGGAGGGACGGCCCTGCCGTGCCAGATCTCGGGCCGGGAGTACTGGGGGTATTCCAGCAGACCGTCCCAGTGGCTTTCGTTTTCAAAACATTCGGGGTCGGACAGCACGCCGGGAACCAGACGGCACACGGCGTCCGCCACCGCCATAGCGGCAATCTCCCCGCCGGTGAGGACGAAATCGCCTAAGGAGATTTCCTCATCCACACATTCGTCGATAAACCGCTGGTCGATGCCCTCATAGTGGCCGCAAACCAAGATGAGATGGCCATGCTCCCAGGCCAGACGCTTGGCGTCTACCTGAGTAAATGTTTTGCCGCAGGGAGATAGGTAGATGGTGCGGGGCTTTTTATTCGCTTGGGCACAGATGTGGTTCCAACAGTGATAGAGGGGGTCTGCCTGCATAACTGCCCCCCGACCTCCGCCATATGGATAATCGTCTACCTGCTTCTGCTTATTTTGGGTATAGTCACGGATTTGATGGGTCTCGATGCGCAGGATATCCCGTTCCTGGGCGCGACCCAGGATGGACTCGGACAGCACATCCCCCACTGTGTCAGGGAATAATGTCATGATATCAATTTGATACATAGTTACATACCCTCAATAAGCCGGACTTTGATGTATCCGACCTCAATGTTGGTCTCCAGGATGAATTCAGGAACGGCAGGGATCATAATCTCTCGCTGGCCGGACACCACATAGACTTGCTGATGAGAGGGGGAGAGGACCTCTTTCAGGGTCCCCAGCCTGCGCCCCTCCTCGTCCACCACGTCCAGCCCCACAATATCTGCCAGAAAGAACGCACCCTCCGGCAGTTTGGCATCGGTCCGGCTAAGCTGGACCGTTTTGCCCTTGAGGAGCATGGCGGACTCTACGCTGTCCGTTCCCTCCAGCTTGACGATGACGCTGCCTTTGTGGACGCGGGCAGACGTCACCTGTATGGGTGCGCCGTCAATATATAAGGTGGAGAGTCGAAGCAGAAAGTCCGGGTTATCTGTCCAGGGAACTACGCGGACCTCGCCGCGCAGTCCGTGGGTGTTGACCACCTGTCCACAGTCAAGAAATCTGTTCATATGTCTGCCTCCCAAAAAGAACAGGCGGGGTCTATCCCCGCCTGTACGGTCGATTCAATCAACGATGTCGACTGAAATCTTTTTGCCCTGGCGCTGGGCCACCGAGCGCATCAGCGCCCGGATCTCCTTGGCAATACGGCCTTGCCGGCCAATCACCTTGCCCATGTCCTCCGGGGCCACCCGAAGCTCCAGTACCGTCTCGGCAGGCGTCTCATACTCGGAGACAGACACAGCATCGGGAGCGTCTACCAGGCTGCAGGCAATATAAGTGAGCAATTCCTTCATGTGGCCTCCAATTTGTGTTACAGGCCGGCCTTTTTCAGCAGGGCGCGCACGGTATCGGTAGGCTGAGCGCCGGTGCGGATCCAGGCCTGGGCGCGCTCCACGTCAATGTTGACGGCAGCGGGGTCCTGACGGGGGTCATAGGTACCGATCTCCTCAATGAAGCGGCCGTCCCGGGGATAGCGGGAGTCGGCCACCACCACGCGGTAGAAGGGGGCCTTCTTGGCGCCCATGCGGCGCAGACGAATCTTAACCATTGTATCTTCACCTCCAAAAGTAGTCGTTCGTTATGGTAAAAGTCCCGAAAGGGACGTAAACCAACCGGGTCAGTCCAGCAGGAGCTTTTTCGCATCCTGGGCGCGGAACTCCACAGCCCCGCACGCAGGGCACACAAAGCAGTCCACGCCGCACCGATGTTCCGGTTCAAAAATGCCCGGACGCTTGCGCATCAAATAGGGCGGCGAAC
>CATJRT010000097.1 GCA_949742895.1 uncultured Eubacteriales bacterium
ACGACGCCGGGGGCCTGGACTGGGGGCGGATGATCGCCTTCTGGGACGGCGGCATGGCGATCTACGGCACCGTTATTGCCGGAGCGCTGGTAGTCTTTTTCTATACGCGCTATAAGAAAATTAAATTTGGGGCCATGTCGGATTTGGCTGTCATGGGGCTGCTCCTGGGACAGATCATTGGCCGCTGGGCCAACTTCATCAACCGGGAGGCCTTCGGCGGCGTCACGGAGCTGCCCTGGCGGATGCGCCTGTGGGTCAGCGCCTACCAATATGTTGACGTCCACCCCACCTTCCTGTACGAGAGCCTGTGGAACCTGGTGGGTCTCCTGCTGATTCTGTTTGTCATCTCCAAGGGCCGCCGCTTCGACGGGGAAAATACCTGGTTCTACTTCCTCTGGTACGGCCTGGGCCGGACCTGGATTGAGGGCATGCGGACCGACAGCCTCTATCTCTTCAACTGGACCTTCATGGGCGAGCCCGTCCGGGTCTCCCAGGCCCTGAGCCTGCTGTTGGCGGCTGCCGCCGCGTGTATGCTTTTTTACCACATCTGTATCCGGAAGGACCGTCCGGAAAGCCTCCTGGTAAACCAGCTGGCGGCGGAGGCCGCCGCTCAAGCCGAGGCCGCCCAAGACGATACGGCCCCCGAGCCGGAGGCCCAAGCTGACACGGAAAACCCAGCCGCCGGAGAGGAAACGCCTCCGGAGGAGCCCGCGCCCGCCCCGGAAGCAGCGAAGGCGGAAGAAAGGAAGGATGAACATGGCAGTCCTGATTGACGGCAAGGCCCTTGCCGCGAAAATCAAAGCCCAGGTCAAGGAGGACGCGGCCCGCCTGTCCCGAACCCCGGGCCTGGCGGTGGTCCTGGTCGGGGAGGACCCGGCCTCCCAAATCTATGTCCGGGGCAAGGAGCGGGACTGCGGCGAGTGCGGCATCCGCAGCTTTCCCCACCGCCTCCCGGCAGAGACCAGCCAAGAGGCGCTGCTGGCCCTGCTGGACGAACTGAACCGGGACGGCGCCGTGGACGGTATCCTGGTCCAGCTCCCCCTGCCCAGGCACCTGGACCAGCAGCTGGTGCTGGACGCCATCCGTCCCGACAAGGACGTCGACTGCTTCCATCCCCTGAACGCGGGCAGGATGACCCTGGGGCGGGAGGGCTTCAAGCCCTGCACCCCGGCCGGGGTCATGGAGCTTTTGCGGACTTATGACATCCCCGTCCGCGGAAAACGCTGTGTCGTCCTGGGCCGGAGCAGCCTGGTGGGCCAGCCCCTGGCGGCCCTGCTGACCCAGGCCGACGGCACCGTCACCCTCTGCCACTCCCGGACGGAGGGCCTGGCGGAGCTCACCCGTGAAGCGGATATCCTTGTCTCCGCTGTAGGCCGCAGCGGCCTGGTTACCGCGGATATGGTAAAAGAGGGCGCCGCCGTCATCGACGTGGCCATGAACCGCGGGGCGGACGGCAAGCTCCAGGGCGACGTGGACTTCGCCCCGGTGTCGGAGCGGGCGGCGTACATCACCCCCGTCCCCGGCGGCGTGGGCCCTATGACCAGGGCCATGCTCATGAAAAGCGTGCTCTACGCCGCGGGACTCCACCAGGGGACCGTTTAAGGCACCATATTGGTTTTGCCAAAATGCCATCAAACACGAAGGGGGACCTCTGTGGGGTCCCCCTTTCCCCTCCCGATAAAAGGGGGGATTTTTTTCGGCTTCAGGGAGCCCCATTGGGGACTCCCTTTTTTTGCCATAATATTTGGAAGAAATCGGATTCCGTTATTTCCCTCTGGCAAATCAAAACAGCGAATCGTACGGCGATTTTCACTTCGGTTAAAAGGGGCGAAAAAGCCTAGACAGGGCGAAAATTTCAGGTTAAATTGCATTAGCGCAAGGCGCCGGACGCGTCTTTTCCGCAGCGGCCTGATCGGAGTTGGCTAGCCTCCTATTTCACTCAGGCCCGCCCCGCGAATCGACCGCCCGCCGCTTTCGCAAATCTTAAAGGAGGAATGTTTCATGAAGAAATTCCTGTCCCTGGCTCTCGCTCTGATCATGACCCTTTCCCTGGTCACCATCAGCGCAGGAGCCACCGAGTACAAGGACCTCACCGACAAGGATGAGATCCAGTACGAGGAAGCAGTTACCGTCCTGAACCGGCTGGGCATTATCACCGGTTACCCCGACGGCAGCTTCCGGCCCGAGGGTGAGCTCACCCGCGGCGCCGCCGCCAAGGTCATCGCCTCCCTGATGATCGGCCCCGAGGCCGCTGAGAACCTCACCGTTTCCAGCGCCCCCTACACCGACGTCCCTGTTGACAACAACTTCGCGGCTGTCATCAACTACTGCAAGACCGCAAACTTCATCTCCGGCTACGGCGACGGTACCTTCCGTCCCAACGGCAAGCTCACCGGCTACGCCTTCAGCAAGATGCTCCTCGGCGCTCTGGGCTACAAGAGCGCGCATGAGGGCTTCGAGGGCGCCGGCTGGAACATGAAGGTCGCCGCCATCGGCAATGAGGCCCACCTGTTCGATAGCGTGTCCTTCAAGGGCAACGAGAAGATCACCCGTGATGTCGCCTGCCAGCTGGCCCTGAATACCCTGAAGGCTACCATGGTCGAGTACAACGGCGGCATGAACGTCACCAACGGCAACCAGTCCGTGGTTGTGAACCCCACCCGCAGCTACAAGTTCAGCAACCAGGAGTTCGCCCGCCACATCAACAACAAGAAGGCTAGCAACACGAACAACGTCGCTGACGACGTGTTCACCGTGGAGTTCGGCGAGGAGCACTTTGTTGACCTGCGCATGGACCACGACCGTACCACCAATGATGCCTTCGGCCGCCCCGCCAACGAGTGGAGCTACAAGAAGGTCACCATCGGCACCTTCCCCATTGAGCCCGATTACGTGTTTACCGCCCAGACCTCTCACCTGGACGCCACCGACGCCGCCAAGAACCGCGCTACCGGCCTCGGCAACCTCAAGCTGGACGATGGTGAGCGAACCCCTCAGTACACCAACTTCTGGCTGAACGGCGAGAAGGTTGAGCTGGACAGAAACGGCAAGTGGCAGGGCAGCAATGCCTTCGGCTTCGCCAGCAACGACGCCAAGGTTGCCGACATCTCCGACCTGACCGACAACGGCGCGATCGTTGAGGTCTATGTGGACGATGATACCGCCAACTGGATCCGTGATGTTGTGGTCATCAAGACCCAGCTCATGGAGGTCCGCCGCACCGGCAGCGACTATGTCGCCCTGCAGGCTTATGACAACGGCGAGCCCGACAACAAGACTGTCGGTAATCCCAGCAACGGCTTTAACCAGGCCGCTATCAACGAGTCCGTGAACAACATTCAGGTCGAGGACGACGCTTATGCCGTGGTCAAGGACCTGAAGGTTGGCGACATCGTGGCCGTGGTCCCCGTGGCCACCGACGAGAACGGCAACGAGTACGACGTGGCCGAGGCCTATGTCCCCGAGGAGGTCAAGGGCGCTCTGTCTGCCGCCGAGACCTACAGCACCAAGCTGAACAGCGAGAAGAAGACCGTCAACGTCACCGTGGGCGGCACCAAGTACAACGTTGCTCAGTGGAGCAAGGACCTGGTTGACATCGACGGCGATGCCGTGAAGGTCACCAGGAAGGATGTTACCCTGTACCTGGACAAGAGCGGCAACGCCATGCTGGCCAAGGACGTGGGCAGCACCGAGGACTTCATCATCATCGGCAGCTTCACCCGCACCATGGTGGACAACCGCATCGTCACCATCGCCAACGGCTGGGACATCAGCGGCGAGCCCCTGGAGCTGAACCTGGGCGCCAGCACCACCGTTGACAACGGCTGGAACCCCGGCGATCTGGCTTACTACACCAACGCTTCCGCCAACCACGCTGATTGGGCACTGTCCCGCCAGGGCGGCTCCAGCGACAAGGCCGACAAGACCTCCAAGCTCAAGTATGTGGTCGGCGAGGTCGTGGACGACGGAAGCTATGAGATCAAGAGCAGCAACGTGCAGGTAAAGGTCAACACCTATGGCGACGGCCGCCCGGTTAAGACCCTGAAAGATTTCCTGTACACTGACAAGAGCGTGAAGTTCGTCTATGTGAACTTCAACACCGACGGCGAGGTTGACTCCGTCGAGGTCAAGACCGGCGTGCAGAACGTCAAGGCCGACGAGATTCACGAGGATGGCAACGGCGTCAGCAGCCATGGCGCTCAGGTCGCCGTGAAGGAAGACACCGTCAAGGCCGTCGTCATCAAGGCCGAGTCCAACGACGCCATGGCCAGCAACCTCATGTACATCCGCGAGCGTTCCGGCGGCTTCGAGAAGGACGAGAACGGCAACATGATCTACAAGTACACTGTGGTCATGATGCGTCCCAACGAGAAGGTTGACGAGGAAGTCGTCATCTACTCCGATGACAATGTCCGCGAGGATACCTTCGTGGCCTACACCGCCAAGGAGCATTCTCAGTACAGCAACTTCTATGACCTGCGCGACCACAGCAGCCTGGTGAACCGCACCACCGCTACCTATCAGGCTGAGCTGGCCAGCATCATCGACAAGAACGGCAGCCTCATCGTTCTGGGCAACTATGGCCCCGTTCTGGGCGACAACAAGCTCCTGAAGGGCAACGAGACCGCTTTGACTCCTGCCGTTCCCGAGGTGAAGATCAACACCGAAGCCGGCGCCATCAACACCAACGGCGGCGTGCAGAACATCGTCCGCATCCGCAACGCGGAGATCGTGGACCTGCGCTATGACGCCAAGACCGCTGCCCGCGACGACCGCGAGATCAACAGCATCGACGACCTGGAGTGGTTCTTCGAGCACAAGCTGAACGTGGACGCCAACGGCGACCCCGATGACACCTACACTTACCTTGGCGACAACACCAACGCAAAGACCCTCCAGATGCAGCTGGTCCTCAACGACAACCCCAACAGCGATTACTTCCGTGATGTCGCTCTGATTGTCATCACCGATGTTTATGACGCTGATAAGACCAACGTGGCCGAGCTGAAGGCTCCCGCCAGCACCGACACCGGCCTGAGCCTGAGCACGGAGACTGCTGACAAGACCAAGATCAATGGCCTGAACGTTACCGTGAAGACCGCCGACCTGAGTACCGCGAAGCTGACCCTGACTCCCGCCGCTGGCGCGACCATGACCTTCAGCGCCGCCTGCGGTTTCTCCGCTGTGACCGCTGAGGACGAGGCTGTGGCCAACGCTGACGCTCTGAGCGCTGGCACCATCAACGTGACCGTGACTGCTGCGAACGGCGACACCAAGTCCTATGCAGTGAAGGTTATCGTGGACGACGGCACCTGGACCAACGACCTTGTTGTTGATCTTGGAATTACGAATGGCAGCGATGGCTACACTGCGGCCACCTGGAAGGGTGTTACTAGCACAAATATCAAGATCGACACCGACGGCAAGACCCTGGTCGCTCCTATTCTGCTGACCGGCGACGATGAGGACACCAAGAGCCAGCTTGTCTCCGCCATGGAGCACCTTGGCTACACTGTTGACCCCAATGATATGGTGAACGTTGGCACGGCGTGGGCGATGCCCACCACTGTGAACGGTGCGTCCTGGACCTTCGAGTGGAGCGAGGCGAACGCTAAGGGCGGCCTGGTTTATTACAAGGCTGATCCTACTGCTGAGGCTAAGCCCTACATTGCCACCCTCGGTACCACGAAGATTGCTGATGCTGCTGGAGCCATCTTTACCAGTGGAGGAGGCGCCATTGCGGAGTCCTATGATATCGGCGGCACCTGGGTTCATGACGACGACCGCGCGATTGTTGCGGCTGATGTTGGCGAGACCCTTACCGCTAAGGTCTGGACGAAAGTGACTCCCGTGGCCAATAAGGACACTGCTGCTGCGCTTACCACCACCACTGGTAAGTACACCTACACGTCTGTGGCGAGTGAGGGCGCTGTGAAGAATAGCGGTGCCTACATGCTGAAGGATGGAATGAGTATTGTGATGACCTTCACCCTGGCTACGGACAGCACCA
>CATJRT010000098.1 GCA_949742895.1 uncultured Eubacteriales bacterium
CAGGGCCAAGATGCGCCGCTCCCGTTCATCCAACTTGTTGATGGCATCCCCCAACGCAATCCGTTCCAGCCACGCCTCATCGGTGTTCTTTTTATCCTTTACCTGATCCATGACGCACACGGTATCTCCGCCGTCGGAATACACCGGCTCAAACAGGGATACCGGGTCCACCACTGCATCCAGAGCCAGCACCACGTCCTCCCGGCGCAGCTCCAGCATTTCCGCGATTTCATCCACAGTCGGCTCTTTTTGGTGCTCCGCCATATACTTTTCCTTGGCCTGAAGTACCCGGTAGGCGGTGTCCCGCACAGAACGGGATACCCGGATGGCACTGTTGTCCCGCAGATAGCGGCGAATCTCTCCCACAATCATGGGCACTCCATAAGTCGAAAAGCGAACGTCCATATCGATATTAAAATTGTCAATGGCCTTGATCAGCCCAATACACCCCACCTGAAACAAATCGTCCACATTCTCTCCCCTGCCCGCAAACTTCTGAATCACCGACAGCACCAGCCGGAGATTGCCGGAAATCAACTCCTCCCGCGCTTCCATATCCCCCTCTCTCACACGGCGCAGCAACTCCATGCTCTCCTCGCTTTTGAGCACCTTCAGCTTCGCCGTATTCACCCCGCATATCTCTACCTTGCCCTGCACCGCCGTCACCTCATTGGGAAATCTGGGGCTGTCCCGCGCCCTGTGCGGCACTGCCCTGTATGTTCAGTATTTCCCATGAGGTCCCTTTCATACGATGGCGGAACCCGCTATATTTTTTATCGTCAGACCTCTTTCGATGGACTTTTCCTGCTGGCGTCACATCATCCGCAATATCTCCTTTTTCAGCCGGTCAATGATTCGCTTCTCCAGCCGTGAAATATAGGATTGGGATATCCCCAACAGATCTGCCACCTCCTTCTGGGTACGCTCCTTCCTACCGTCCAGACCAAACCGCATGGTGATGATGGACCGTTCCCGTTCCGACAGCCGGGTTATAGCGGCAAACAGCAGATCCCGGTCCACATCATCCTCCAAGGGCTTTTCGATGCTGTCGCCGTCGGACCCAAGCACATCGGACAGCAGCAGTTCATTGCCGTCCCAATCCGTATTCAGCGGTTCATCCAGGGACACCTCGTTGCGGCGGTTGGCATTCTTTCGCAGATACATCAAAATTTCATTTTCAATGCACCGGGAGGCATAGGTTGCCAGCTTGATGTTTTTTGTCGGATTATAGGTCTCCACCGCCTTGATAAGTCCGATGGTCCCAATGGAAATCAAATCCTCGATATTGATCCCGGTATTTTCAAATCTCCGGGCGATGTATACCACCAGCCGAAGATTGTGCTCAATGAGCAGCGTTCGGGCCTCTTCTCTGCCCTCTTCCAGGTTCAGCGCTGCCAGCAGACGGGCTTCCTCCTCCCGAACCAACGGAGCGGGAAGCGTGTCGCTGCCGCCAATATACATCACTGTTCCATACAGCCGTATTCCAAACCGTGCCAGCAGGCGGCACAATTTCACATATGTATCCACTCGCAATTCAAACTCCTCCAATCAACGCCTGATAAGTACCGCCATCATCAACCTGCGTGGGCGACAGAGCTACCAGCAACCCACCCAAATCCTTTCCATCCGCCTTCACACTCTGTGTCCGCAAAGCTAGCAGCATCCCGCAATCAACTCCAACCGCCCGGTAAGGCACCAGTCGGGCCAGCCGGGACCCAAGCTCATAGCACCGCTTCACTGACTGCACTGGATCCGCAGGGTCTGCCCAAGGCGGCAACACACCTGCAAGGATTTTCCAGTAAACTACCACTACTGGACGGTTGCTTACTGGGTCCGTCAGCGTATGCCCGGTATCTCGCAAGGCCATGAGAACAATGGAACCACTGTCCAACGTTAACTCCAGCTGAACTAAATCTCTTCCAGCGTGTTTTCCCACCCGCCGGAAAAACAAAGAAAGGACAAAATAACATACCACAAACAATAGCAACAGCAGCCGCAGGTCGATTTGCGAGTAAAACACTCCATGCTCCAGCGTCAGTGAGACATTCCCTAACAGTTCCATCCCCAGCACCGCCCCAGCCAGCCCAGCGGACGCACCAAAAAACAATATCGTAACCCGCAGCAGTTCCTGTTCTCCGCCATAGGCAATGAGCGCCATCAGAACACCAGAAACCAGCTTACATGGCCAATGGGCCAACCAGGCCAACCCCGGCAGAAAAACCAGCACAGCATACAGCGCCCCTGTCGTTGCGCCCAATCCGATCCGCCAGCGGCACAACGGTGCCCCAGCCATCCGGCCCGCCGCAAGCAGCAACAGATAGTTGGCAATCAGGTTCAACAGAAACAGCATATCCACATAAACCACCGTCATGGGCGGACCTCCTCTCCTTGGTGTCTGTCCATGATTATAGCCGTCCAGCCCATCAAAAAAGGTCAAAGCCAGTCCCCTGCAAAATTAGACAAAAAGCCCGCTGGCGTTTCGCCAGCGGGCTTCAAGCCTGCAATTTTTCAAATCAGATCGTCTAACGCTGACAGCAGAGCTGTCATCTCCTCATCGGTGCCGATGCTGATGCGCAGCCAGTTTTCAATCTCAGGGATGGACCACCACCGCACCAGTACCCCCCGCGCCCGTAAACCATCCAGTAGCTCCTTCCCTGTCCGCTTTGGGTGGCTAACAAACAGAAAATTTGTCTGAGAGGGCAAAACTGTAAAGCCTTTTTCCTTCAATACTTGTTCCACCCAAACCCGAGTTGTCATCACACGAATGCGGATGCTCTCGAAGTATGCTTCATCCTCGATTGCTGCCGCAGCTCCAGCTTGGGCCAGCCGGTCTACCGTATAAGAATTGATGGAATCCCGCACACAGCGCAGGCCATCGATCAGTTCCAGGTCGCCCATGGCCCAGCCCACCCGGAGCCCAGCCAGCGCACGAGATTTGGAGGTAGTCTGGATCACCAGCAGGTTGGGATAGCGGTTGATCAACCCCACAGCGCTGTCCGCGCCGAAATCTACATAGGCTTCGTCCACAACCACTACCACATCCGGGTTGGCCCGGATCAGCTCCTCCACTGTGTCCAGTCCCACCGCGATGCCGGTTGGGGCGTTGGGGTTTGCCAACACCACACCGCCGTTGTGCCCGCACAGCAGGTCAATGGGGTCAGAAAAGTCAGGATTCATAGGAACCTCCCGGCGTTTCAGGCCGAAGAAGTCCGTATAGACTGGATAAAAGCTGTAAGTAATTCTGGGGAACACAACCTCCCGGTCCAGATCAAAAAATGCTTGGAATGCAAAGGCCAGTACCTCGTCCGAACCGTTCCCACAAAATACCTGTCTGACATCCAGTCCCTCGCGTCTGGCAATGGCAGCTCGAAGCTGTGTACATTCCGGATCAGGGTACAGCCTCAGGCTGGCACTCGCCGCCGCTTTGACCGCCTCGACCGCCTTGGGGGAAGGCGGGTATGGGCACTCGTTGGTGTTCAGCTTGATAAACTGCCTGTCCTTAGGCTGCTCACCGGGCGTATAAGGCACGATACTCTGGATTCGTCCGCTCCAAAACCGGTTCATAGTCTCTGTCCCTCCCGCTCTATCCTTTTAATGGCTCTCTCCGCCTTGCTTCGGGGGATCATCAGCTCATGGCCGCAGCCCTCACACCGCAGCTTGAAATCCATGCCCACCCGGAGCACCTTCCAGCGCTTACTGCCGCAGGGATGCTGTTTTTTCAGCTCCAGCACATCCCCCAGCTGGATGTTCATCGGCACCGGACTCCCTCCCTATCGATCTTTGATCTTATCCCAATAGGCTTTCGCCGCCTGCTCCGTCTTATTGGGCCCATATTCATAGTATACCGCGTCCTTGATCAGGTCAGGCAAATACTGTTGGGCTACCCAATGGCCCGGATAAAGATGGGGATACAGGTAGCCTTGCTCCCGTTCAAAGCCTGCGCCATCAGCATGGACGTTCTGTAGATGCCGGGGGAAATCCCCTGTCCTGCCCACCCGCACATCGGCCATAGCCGCATCGATGGCGTTGAGCACGCTGTTGGACTTGGGCGCGGTGGCCAGCAGGATCACCGCTTGGGCCAGAGGGAGTCGGGCCTCCGGCAGACCAAGCTGAAGGGCGCTGTCCACGCAGGATTTGACGATGGACGCCGCCTGAGGATAGGCCATACCGATATCTTCACTGGCGGAACACAGGATGCGCCGGATGGCGGTGAGCATATCCCCCGCCTCCAGCAGACGGGCTAAATAGTGCAGTGCGGCGTCCGGGTCTGACCCCCGCATGGACTTCATCAGCGCCGAAGCGATGTCAAAGTGATCGTCTCCGTCCCGGTCGTATCGCATAGCGGACCGCTGGGCCACCAGCTGGGCGTCCGCCATGGTGATAGCCAACGTCCTTTTATTGATGCGGCTGGCATTCATCAAAAGCTCCACGCCATTAAGGGCCTTGCGCACGTCCCCGCCGCAGGAGGCAGCCAGGTGCTCCCGCACTCCGTCTTCACATCGGACCTCCACCCCTAGCTCCTTGGCAAGAATGTCGATCCCACGGTCCACAGCAGGCAGGATATCCTCCGCCGTGAGCATCTTGAACTCGAACACCGTAGAACGAGAGAGGATGGCGTTGAAAATGGTAAAGTACGGGTTCTCTGTGGTGGAAGCCACCAGAGTGATCTTCCCGTTCTCGATGAATTCCAACAGGGACTGCTGCTGCTTTTTGTTGAAGTACTGGATCTCGTCCAGATAGAGCAATACCCCATTGGGAGCCATGATGGTGCCCACCTCGTCCATCACATCCCGGACGTCGGACAGAGACGCGGTGGTGGCGTTGAGCCGCCGCAGGGTGCGGCCCGACTGCTGGGCGATGATATTTGCCACGGTGGTCTTGCCCGTGCCAGAGGGACCGTAGAACACCATATTTGGGATCTTCCCACTTTCGATCACCCGGCGGAGCAGACCGTCTTGGCCCAGGATATGGCTCTGGCCCACTACCTCGTCCAGAGCCTGCGGACGGATACGGTCGGCTAATGGCTGATACATGGTTTCCCCCCTTTCGTTCATGCAGGATGTATTGTATCACATTATACAGGTGTCCGCAAGACAGGCTTTCCCGTCCTGCCCCTTCGGGAGCGTCCCTGTTGACTTTTCCCCAGCTTTATGCTCTACCCTGATACAAATCGCTCAAAGGAGGATGTTCCCTATGGAGTTGAAAAACACCAAAACCTCAGAGAATCTCCAAAGAGCCCTGGCCGATGAATCCATCGCCAAGAACAAATATACCTTCTTTGCCCAGGCTGCCCAGGCCAATGGGGACAATAAGATTGCCGACGCCTTTGAGCGGATGGCCAAAAATGAAATGATGCACACCCGCTTCTGGTTCGAGCATCTGTTCGGCAAACCCACGGACACGAAGGAATGTCTGATGCAGACTGCCCAAGGGGAGTACAGCGAGTTGTTCCAGATGTACTCCGAGTTTACCCGTCAGACTCGGGAGGATGGCCTGGAGCAGTTGGCCGTGATGTTTGAAAAGGTGGCCGCCATCGAGCGCAGCCATGAGAAGGCATTCCTCACACTGCTGCCTCAACTGAACTCCACGGCAGCGGCCAAACCCGCTGAGACAACAGTTGCCTCAGCACCAAAGCAGAAAAAGACCGGCTACCGATGCCAGTTCTGCGGCTCGATCTTTGAGGAACGGCCCGATGTATGCGAGACCTGCGAAGCCATCGGCGCGTTCGAGTACAGTAGAGTATTGGGGATGATCCTCTGTTGCAGCAGAGGCCCCGGCAGAAAGAACTGCCGGGGCTTCTTTACGTTCGACCGTCCTTCCAGTTCCACCACTTGAGCTGTTCGGGGCCTTCGATCCGCCCCTCAACGCAAGGCGGTACACGTAAAGTACGCAACGGTCCACCGTACAGCCCTGGAGCAGGCACTCCTACCTGTAAGGCTCCTCCGGGTCCCTGCCCTTCAGATCAGCAATGTGCTCGATACCCAAGGCATTCAGATGGGCGGCCATATTCACGCCCACACCTGGGATCCTTGTCAGCTCCGACTGTGGCTTATTCGCCATCAGCGGTAAATGGGATACTTTGCGGTCAGCTCCGCCACGCCCGCACGGATATGGTCCGCCTTGGCCTCGAAGTCGGTAGCCGCCAGGGCGATATACTCCGCTACCTTGTCCATGTCCGCCTCCACGAAGCCGCGGCTGGTGACGGCGGGGCTTCCTACCCGCAGGCCGCTGGTCTGGAAGGGGGAACGGGGATCGCCGGGCACCTTGTTCTTGTTGGCGGTGATACGCACCTCATCCAGCCGGCGCTCCAGCTCCTTTCCAGTAAGCTCGCCCAGCCGGCGCAGGTCGATGAGAGACAGGTGGTTATCTGTACCACCGGACACCAGATCCAGCCCTCGCTTCACCAGGCCCTCGGCCAGAGCGGCGGAGTTTTTCACCACCTGCTGCTGATACGCCTTGAACTCAGGGGTCAGCGCCTCGCCCAGGGCCACCGCCTTGGCTGCGATGACGTGCATGAGCGGTCCTCCCTGGGAACCTGGGAAGATGGCGGAATTCAGCTTCTTGGCCAGCTCCTCGTCGTTGGTGAGAAGCAGTCCTCCCCGGGGGCCCCGCAGGGTCTTGTGGGTGGTAGTGGAGGTGACGTGGGCATAGGGGATGGGGGACGGATGCAGGCCCGCCGCCACCAGTCCCGCAATGTGGGCCATGTCCACCCAAAGATACGCCCCCACCTCGTCGGCAATGGCGCGGAACCGGGCGAAGTCGATGGTCCGGGGGTAGGCAGACGCGCCCGCGATGATCATACGGGGCTTGCATTCTTTTGCGATGCGTTCTACCTCGTCATAATCGATGACACCGGTCTCCTCGTTCACTCCGTAGGATACCATATTGAAATATTTACCGGAGTAGTTCACAGGGCTGCCGTGGGTCAGGTGCCCGCCGTGGTCCAAATTCATACCCAGAACGGTGTCCCCCGGCTGACACAGGGCCATATACACCGCATAGTTGGCCTGTGCGCCGGAGTGGGGCTGAACGTTGGCGAACTGTGCGCCGAACAGCTTGCAGGCCCGGTCGATGGCCAGCTTTTCCGCCACGTCCACGCACTGACAGCCGCCATAGTACCGCTTGCCGGGATAGCCCTCAGCATACTTGTTTGTGAGCACACTGCCCATAGCGGCCAGTACTGCCTCGGACACGATGTTCTCCGACGCGATCAGCTCGATGTTGTCGCACTGGCGCTGATATTCCGCCCGGATGGCTTCCCCGATCTCCGGATCGTGCTTTGCCACAAAGTCCATGTATTCCAAAACCATATCAAAAATCTCCACCTTTCCAAATATCGGTCGCTTTCTATTATACACGGTTTTTCTCTCAGGCACAACTGTAGACTGGTGAAAAAACTCTCTCGCATTTTTCGCCTTTTTGTGCTATCCTGTTCATGAGGTGAATTTTACATGGAGAAAGAACATATCATCGCCATCGTCAATGCCCTGAAGGAGCTGTACCCCGACGGCATCTGTTCCCTGCAATACAAAAAGGACTACGAGCTGCTGTTTGCCGTGCGCCTGTCTGCCCAGTGCACCGACGAGCGGGTGAATCTGGTCACTCCCGCCCTGTTTGAGCGCTTTCCCACGCTGGAGAGCTTTGCGGAAGCTGATATTGACGAAGTGGGAGAATACATCCATTCCTGCGGCTTTTTCCGCACCAAGAGCAAGGATATGGTGCTTTGCGCCCAGATGCTGCTGAACGAATACGGCGGAAAGGTGCCGGACACAATGGAGGACCTGCTGCGCCTGCCCGGGGTAGGCCGCAAGACCGCCAACCTGATCCTGGGCGACGTACACGATACCCCCGGCGTGGTGGTGGCGGACACCCACTGCATCCGCATCACGGGCCGGCTGGGCCTCACCGACGGCTCCAAGGACCCTGCCAAGGTGGAACAGCAGCTCCGGGCGGTGCTGCCGCCGGAGGAGTCCAATGATTTCTGCCACCGCATGGTGCTCCACGGGCGGGCGGTGTGTACCGCCCGGAAGGCCAAATGCGGGGAATGTACCCTTGCCCCCTGGTGCAAATACGCTCAGGCCGAATTCAACAAATCCTAACCCGTTGTTCCCTGTTTCTTAAAAAAATTCTGCTATGCTTGAGAAAAACGGGAGGTGCTTACCATGCCGTTCATGCTTGCTGCGTTCCGTATGCCCATACTGTATACGCTCCTCGCATACGCCGTCTCTTTTCTCCTGGAAAACCTGCTCCCCGCGCTCATTGTGACAGCTATTTTTCTGCTGCTGCGGTCCCTTCTGTGCTGGGCGGAGATACTGTCCCGGCGCTCCATCCCCCATGAGGCGGGCCTTGCCCTGTTCGTGCTGTATATCGCCGTCGTGCTGTCCCTGACCTTCCTCCCCTTCCGCTTCGCTCCGGGAGAGGGCAGCTACGCCTTGAACTCCACCCTGCTGGAAATCGCTCAAGGCACCTATACCGCTGGAAGCTGGGTGTGGGCCATGATGCTGGGCAACGTGCTCATGCTGGTCCCCTTCGGCCTGCTGGTCCCGCTGCTGTGGGACAGGCTGCGGGGCTGGCGGGTGTTGCCCGTGGGCCTTGGCTTCATCCTGATGATCGAGCTGCTCCAGCCCCTCACCGGGCGCTCCTTCGACATCGACGACATCCTGCTCAATTTCTTGGGTGTGGCCATCGGCGCGCTGCTGTCCGCCGCCGCGCGGGTCCTTTCCGAACCGGATTGACGCACTCTCATTTCAAAAAACCGCTCCGCGCTTTGCAGGCGCGGAGCGGTCCTGTTTTATTTTTCCTGATGCAGCTTCGCCGCCGTCAGGGTATTTTTCATCAGCATGGCCCGGGTCATGGGCCCCACCCCGCCGGGCACCGGGGTGATGTAGGACGCCTTCTCCGCCACCTCGTCAAAGCACACGTCGCCGCACAGCTTGCCCGCCTCATTTCGGTTCATGGCCACGTCGATGACCGCAGCCCCTTCCTTCACCATATCCGCTGTGACCAATCCCGTCTTGCCCACGGCAGATACCAGGATGTCGGCGGAAACCGCCAGCTCCTTCATGTCGGGCGTCTTGGAGTGGCACACCACCACTGTGCCGTTGGCGTGGAGCAGCAGCAGCGCCATGGGCTTGCCCACGATGTTGGAGCGGCCCAGCACCACGCACCGCTTCCCTGCCGGGTCGATGCCGTATTCCTTCAGCATCTCCATGATGCCGCCGGGAGTACAGGGCTGGAACACCGGCTCCCCGATGGTCAGCTTGCCCACATTGAAGGGATGGAAGCAATCCACATCCTTGTCCGGTCGGATGGCCAGCAGCACCTCCTTCTCATCCAATCCCCTGGGGAGCGGGAGCTGTACCAGGATCCCGTCGATGTCCTCCCGCTCGTTCAGCTCACTGATCAGCGCCAGCAGCTCCTGCTGGGTCGTGGCGGCAGGAAGGGCATACTCCTCGCTGTAAAGGCCGCACTCCTCGCAGTCCTTGCGCTTGCTGGTCACATACACCCGGGAAGCCGGGTCATCACCCACCAAGATTACCGCCAGTCCGGGCCTGCGGGCCATTGCCGCAGCTTCCTCCCGGACGTTTTCCTTCATCCTGGCCGCCAGGGCCTTGCCATCAATCCTTATCGCTGCCATCTTCCGTCTCCTCCTCTGTTTTTTCGTTCTGTTCGGCGGCTTCCTTCGGGGATGCCGCCGTTTCCTGCTCTGTCTCGGCTTCCAGCTCTGCGGCGGGCTGCTCCTGCGCCTCTGCCGCAAGCGGCTGCGCCTCCCCCTCCACCGGCGGCTCCGCCGGGCTGGCCGGCGCTTTCTCCAGCGCAGGCTCGGCAGGTCCGGCAGTCTTCAGCCGAAGGATGAACAGGGCGATCCCCACCAGCGCCGACACGATGCCCAGCATCTGGGAGCTGCGGATGCCGGTGCCGAAGAAATACAGGCTGTCAGTGCGCAGCCCCTCGATCACCGCCCTGCCAAGGCCGTACCAGATTACGTAGCTGAGGAACATTTGGCCATTGAACCGCCGCCCCCACTTCTTCATCACCAGGATCAGCAGTCCCAGTCCCAACAGGTTCCACAAAGATTCGTACAGGAACGTGGGGTGGACCCCCAGGGTCCCGTCCAGCACGCTGGGCACCTGCTCCGGCTGGATCATCCCGTCCCGCAGCAGCTCACGGGCAATAGACTCCGAGCACATCCGCCAAGGCACATTGGTAACGCCGCCGTAGGCCTCCACATTGACAAAGTTCCCCCAGCGGCCCACAAGCTGACCGATGAGCAGACCGTAGACTGTCACATCCATTCCGCTCCAGAAATCTACCTTTCGGACCTTGCAATAAATCAGAGCGGAAACCACTGTGGCAATCACACCGCCATAGATAGCCAGCCCACCGTCCCAAAAGGCAATCGCCCGCAGCAGGCTAAACGACCCGTCCAGCTCGAAGCACACCGCCGGATTGAAAATTACATAGTAGAGCCGTGCACCGATGATGGCAGAGGGCACCACAAAAAAGATGGCGTCGGTGATCTTATCCGGGTCCATCCCGAACCGGGGCGCAATGTGCAGCCCATAGATCACCGCCAGCAGGAAGCCCGCCGCAATGATGACGCCATACCAATAGATATTGTGGCCAAAGACAGAAAAAGCCACCCGATTCAGTTCAAATTCCAGTCCCAAACCCGGGAATGTCACAATGTTCGTCATGGTCATCCCTCTTTCTCTATTCTCCTGGCCAGATTACAGACAGCACTGCCCGCTCCCGGGTACACCACTGCCGGAGCAGTGCCTCTCCGTCTGCACGTTCAATGCTCTGAAACTGCTCCGGAAAGCGAAGAAACTCTTCACCATCGAAATGGCTCTCGGCCAGCTCGGCACAGATGTTTTCCAGAGAGTTGAGCTGCCGCACCATACTGCCGTAAGCCGCTTTTTTCAACCGCTCCCACAATTCTGGATCAATGCCTTCCCTGCCAAGCCGGGCAGCTTCCTTCAGCACCTCGTCCAGTACCTGCTTGGGTTCCCGGCTCTCCCCACCTGCAATGAGACAAGCGCATCCGGGTGCGCCGTCATAGCCGCTGTCAAAGGTGCCGTTGATCAGCCCCTGCTCATACAGACGGCTGTAAAGCGGTGCGGACGCGCTGAACAGCGCGTCACAAACAAGCCCGGCCAGCAGCCTCTGGCGGAGCCGACTGCCCTTGGGGGCCGGTACACCCTTGAAGCCGAGTTCAAACAGCGGCACAGACACCGGCATGGTGCACTCCACATACGGCTGCTCCACCCGGTCCGGCTCCGGCAGACCCCAGTCTGTCTGTACCAGCGAGGACGGCTCCCCCGGCAGCACCTCCCAGGCAACGGCCACCACGCGTTCTGGGTCGATATTGCCCGCCGCACAAAGCACCATATTTCCCGGCCGGTAGAAGGCCCTGTGACATTGCTCCAGCAGCTCTGGCGTGATTTCCGAAATGGATGCTTCCGAACCTGCAATTCGGACCCGGATAGGATGGCGGACATACATGGCCTCCATCAGCCGTTCGTAGACCTCACTGTCCGGGTCATCCTCCCCCATCCGGATTTCCTGGACAATAATGCCCCGTTCTTTTTCCACATTTCCTGGGTTAAACCACGGCTCGGACACAAAAGATAACAGGCACCTGAGATTCTCCTCAAAATTCTGAACGCTTTCAAAATAATAGCCTGTCATAGACGGGGTAGTATAGGCGTTAGGATCCACTCCGCTGGCGGCCATGCGCCGAATGGCGCTGCCATCCCGGGTATCAAAGGCCTTATGCTCCAAAAAGTGGGCCGTTCCCGCAGGTACATCCACCCAACTGCCGTCCGTTCCCCGAAAGCGCATATCCATCCCGCCGCAGCGGACGGCAAAAAAGGCAAACTGCCTGGCATACCCCGGCTTCACATCCATATAGATGTTCAGACCATTGGAAAGGATGCAGCGGTGGACCGCCTCCCGCAAGGCGGGATATCTCAGTTCATCCATAGGCCGCCTCCTTTCCCTTCCAGCCGGTATGCCGTGTCCAGCCTCAGCTTTTGTGCGGCCCGGACCACATCGTCCGCCGTCACCTGCTCCACCACCTGAATCAGCGCCGTTCCATCGTCCATCTGTCCGCCGGACAACAGAGCCGTTATGCAGTCATCCTCCAAACAGCCCTGACTGTCCCGTCGGCTACGCAGACCGTTTGCCACTGTTTGGACTGCTGTGTTCAAATCCTCAACACTAAAATCTCCCCGACAAATTGCTCCAAGCTGCGCTAAGATCACCTCCTGTACCTGGTCCAGACTGGCGGTCTCCACCCCAGCTGTAACCACCATCAGCCCCTTCAGCTTGTCAATGCTGGAGGACGCGTCATAGCACAGGCTCAGCTTCTCCCGTACATTTACAAACAGCTTGGAGCCAGAGCTGCCACCATACAGGGCATTGCACACCAGCAGCGCCGGATAATCCAAACTGTCCGACACGATACCGCCGGTGCGCAAACCCAGCGCCAGCTTGCCCTGGCACACGTCCATGGTCTCCTTCACCGTCCGCACCGGACCCTTCGGCTCCGCTTCCACCTGACAATCCAGGTGAACATCCCGATCCGTCAACAGCGGCTGGAACGCCTGCCGGACTGCATCCTCCACCCGGCTGGGGCTTGCCGAACCGCCATAGTAAAACATCACCTTAGATTGATCCAACAGAGATTGGTAAGCGGTCCACAGTCCTTCCGGCATCATGGACAACGCTTCCTCCGCCGTACCCAGTTTGTCCACGCTGTACGCCTCTCCGGCGCACATCTCCTGGAGCAGGCGAAATACAGACCAGCTCCATTTGTCGTTCATTCTGGCCCAGATACGGTTAGCCAGATTGGCCCCCTCGCTCTCCACATAATCCCGCCGGAACACACCATTTTCGATAACGGGGTTCAACAGCATTTCTCCGGTCAGCTCTACAGCAGGCTCCAGCACCGCCGAACCGTCTAGCGCATAGCAATCGTCAATGAAGCTGCACAGAAAGCTAACGCATTGACTCTCTCCCCGCTGGCGCACCGCTGGACCAAAGGACGCACCGTACAGTCCATCCACTGCCGCCGAAATGCGCTCTATATCTGGCCATTTGCGGCTGCCCCGGTAGAGCACGTCTGGGATCAGCGCCCCGGCGGTGGCGGTGTCCGCCCGCAGGGGGACGGTGAGCGTCACGCTGAGCAGGCCGGTTTTGAATTTGTCCGTCCGCTTCACCGCCAGCTCCACGCCCTGGGCGAGCTGCTTCCATTCCTGTTCCATAGCTGACCTCCTCACAGAGCTCCGCGTCCCGGGACGCGGGCCAGTTCAGTCCTGATTGTTTATTATACATCATCCGCAGGCGTTTGACACCTAAAACTTTCCTGCCGGCGGTAAATTTTTTGAAAACACTGTAAAAAAGCCCGGGCCGCCGCATTTTGGGCAGCCCGGGCCCCAGGTTTCTATTCCGCGAACAGCGCCGTGGACAGGTAGCGATCCCCCCCGTCCGGCAGGAGGGCCACAATGGTTTTGCCCCCGTTCTCCGGGCGGCGGGCCAGCTCCATCGCCGCCCACAGCGCCGCCCCGGAGGAGATGCCCGCCAGCACGCCCTCCGTCCGGCCCAGCCGCCGGGCGGAGGCGAAGGCGTCCCCGTCCTCCACGGGGATGATCTCGTCGTACACGGCGGTGTTGAGGGCCTCGGGCACAAAACCCGCGCCGATGCCCTGGAGCCCGTGGGGCCCCGCCGCCCCGCCGCTCAGCACCGGGGAGGAGGCGGGCTCCACCGCCACCACCCTGACGGCAGGGTTTTGGCCCTTCAGGTACTCCCCCACGCCGGTGATGGTGCCGCCGGTGCCCACGCCGGCCACAAAGATGTCCCCCTGCCCGCCGGTGTCCGCCCAGATCTCCGGGCCGGTGGTCGCCTTATGAGCGGCAGGGTTGGCCGGGTTGACAAACTGGCCGGGAATAAA
>CATJRT010000099.1 GCA_949742895.1 uncultured Eubacteriales bacterium
ATGAGGTCACGGGTGACCAGGGAGTACTTCATGCCCACGTGGCCCATGGCGATGCCGTCGCACACGGCGATGGCGGGGAACTCAATAGGGGTACCGCCTGCAGTCCGGATCCCGGCCTTCACCGCCTCGGCAATCTTGTCCAGGTTCATGTGGCCGGGGACAATCTCATTATAGGAGCACACCACGCCGATGAGAGGGCGCTCCAGCTCCTCTTTAGTGTAACCCAGGGCATAGAACAGGGAGCGGTTGGGGGCGGTGGGCACGCCCTTTTTCACATTGTCGGAACGCATACGCAAAATCTCCTTCGCAGTTTTATGTGCTAAAGCATCATATCATAAAACGTGCGGGAGCGCAATGGAAAATCCGCGGATTTCCATGCGTTCCCGCACGTTTACGGCTGTTCCTCCTCCGCGTCCTCCTTCAGGCTTTCCAGTGCTACGCGGGTAGCCTCGATCACAAAAGCGGAGAAGGTAGCCCCGGTGCCTCGGATGGCTTCCTCCACCTCATCGATGATATTGTTTGGAAAACGGATGGATTTGGGGGTGGTTGGAGGGATTATGGGCACTTTGAATTTTCTCACGTCACTCACCACGCATTACATTATGTACTTTACAATGTAAGACAATTCGTGGTATGATTATGTATGACAGTTGTATAACAACAGTTTACGAAAGAAGTGAGAAAGTCAATGACAACGCTGCAATTTGTGCTTTCCACCCTGATCCGGAATGGGAAAGTGACCGTGGAAACCCCGGATTTGGGCATGGACGAGCTGCGCCACGCCGTGGAAAACCGGGCGGAGGATATGCTGGAACGGGTGCGGGGCGTGGTGTATGAGGAGGAGATGACCGACAGGGAAAAGGTAGCGTGGCTTCAGGAATATTTGGAATTGTAAGACGCGGCCCCCGGCTGATGCCGGGGGCCTTTTTATGTCCACGCCCGGGCCAGCAGTCCGGCGGCCTGGTCCAGCTCCTCCTCGGTCAGTCCCGCATAGCCCAGCACCACCGTGGAGGGCAGCGGCGGAACGCTGTGGCAATAGCGGCTCAGAGGGTAGACTTGGACAGACTGCTTCGCCGCCCGTTCCACCAGCTCCCCCTCGGAGAGCCGGGGCAGGGTGAGCAGAAAGTGCAGTCCCGCGTCCGCGCCCGTAATGGACACGCCAGGAATCTCCTCCAGCACCCCGGTAAACAGGGTGCATTTTTTGCGGTACAGGTTCCCGGTTCGCCGCAGGTGCCGCCCATATAGGCCCTGAACCAGAAAGCGGCGCAGACTTTCCTGTTCAAACCGGGAGACGGTACAGGCGGCGTGGGAAAAGTCGCGCTGATACCGTTTCAGCAGGGTGGGAGGCAAAATCATGTAGGCCACCCGGATGGCTGGGGCAATGGATCGGGAAAAGGTGCCCATATAAACCACCCGCCCCGCCCGGTCCATCCCCTGGAGGGCAGGCAAAGGACGGGAAGCATAGCGGAATTCGCTGTCGTAGTCGTCCTCAATGAGCCAACGTTCCGGGGCGGATGCCGCCCAGTAGAGCAGGCGGCTGCGCCGTCCGGCGGGCATGGTCACACCCAAAGGGAACTGGTGGGAGGGGGGGATATAGGCCAGTCCCGCGCTGGACCGCGCCAGTGCTTCCGGGTCCATGCCCTCCCGGTCTACCGGGATAGAGACAATATCCCGCCTATGGTGGCGGGCGGCGGCATAGGCAGCAGGATAGCCGGGATCCTCCAGAGCGATAGAGCGCTGTTCAGGCAGGAGCTGGAACAGGAGAGAGAGCAGGTAGTCCGCACCTGCGCCTACCACCACCTGTTCCGGAGAACACCGCACTCCCCGGTATTGAGCCAGCAGTCCTGCCAGGGCGGAGCGCAGTGGAAGGTCGCCCTGGGAGTGGCCCCGCTGGAGCAGGCCGGGGTTTTGGTACACCGCCTCCTTGGTGATGCGGGCCCAAGAGGAAAAAGGGAACACAGACGTGTCCACCGCCGAGGTGGAGCAGTCGTACAGCCATTGGGGCGACTGACCAAGGGGCCGGAACTGGTCCCACTGGGAGGAGTCCAGCGCAGGGACGGCTGGGAGCAGGTCGGCGCAGATATAACCGCTGCGGGGCTTTGAGATAACGTAGCCCTCCGCTGCCAGCAGGGAGTAAGCGGTTTCCACCGTGCTCATGCTCCCCCCTGCCAGGGCGCACAGCCGCCGCTTGGAGGGCAGCTTGCTGCCGGGGGGCAGCGCCCCAGACTGGATGGCGGCGGCGATGTGACGGTAAAGCTGTTCATAGAGAGGTGAACCGTCCGCAAAGACGGGCAGAGGGAAGGAATCGGCCATAACGCTGCCTCCATAAAGCTGGCTGAATAAACTGACCATATAAAAAAGATGGAAACTGAGACTGGAAGTAAGGCCAGTTTCAATTATAATAGCACCAGAATGAGGGGCCGTCAATGCCCCGGAAGGAGTTGTAAACGATGAATCAGAATAAAAATCGAGACATGGTTTTGAAGCTCTGCATGGCAGCCATGATGGCGGCGCTGGTGGCCGCAGGGTCCAAGCTGGAGATACAAATCCCCTCGGTGCTGGGAAGCAACCGCTTTCACCTGGGCAATGTGATGTGCGCCCTGTCTGGTCTGCTGCTGGGTCCGTGGTGGGGTGGACTCGCCTCCGGTATGGGCTCCGCCATCTTCGACCTGTTCGACCCTCTGCGCATTGCCGAGTTCCCCATCACCTTTGTCACCAAGGGGATATACGGCCTGGTGGCCGGTGCTGTGTACTTCAAAGCATTCAAGAGCAGGAGCAATTATGTAACGGAACTGGTGGCTTCAGCTTCGGCGGCGGTGAGCTACATCGCCATCTATCTGGTAAAGGTCTTTTTCTACAACGGCCTGCTGATAAAAGGGCTGAGCGCCGACGCGGCCTGGCTGGCGGTACTGGGGAAGACCCCCTCCTCGGCGTTCAACGGCATAATAGCGGTGATCTTTGCCCCTATCCTGGGTGTGGCTATCCATAAGGCGCTGAAGGCGGCGCATCTGGACAGAGCGCTTGCATAGCCTTGCGTTACTTTCTCCTCCAGCGGGGCCTACATGGTGCGCCAGTTGGCAATGCCGTTGTTGGCACCCATGCAGACATAGGTAGGCGCGTCTTTTTCGGAGGCCATGGCGTACCCGGTGTACTGCATAATAACAACTGCCACCTGCGTTCACCACGTCGAACTTTTCCTCCGGCTCACCCCGGAAGAAAAACAGCCCAATCTACCAGGAACGGCAGACAACCAAACTCCTCCAATGCCGGATTTACAGTCAGCTCACCCACGGTGGTGTATTTTGTCACAGTCGTTCCCCCTCCCCTGTATGGCATCAGCCCGAACCGTTTAACTTGGTTCGGGCTGATTTGTGTTTGCGCCGCAGCCGCACAGCGAAAGCAGGAGCTGATTTCGCTAAGCTAAAACCCCGTTGGAAGCAATGCTATCGAGGTCGTATCATGATACCCCAGCAGAGACAACGCATGGAGGCCACGTAAGATATCCTCCTCGCCTTTTTCATCGGTAAAGGCAGGGAGGACAAACACATCGCTGTGATTCAGAAGATAACCGGCCACACCATAATCGTGCGCAGCTATGTCCTCTTACAAATGCTTTAAAGAAGTACCAAAAGCAAGCAGGAAAACAGGACGCACACAATGGCTATTCCGCACAACAGCGTTTTAAATTTCTTTTTCTAACTCCCGCATGACATTTTCCTCTATCCATTTCCCTTCACTTATGTGTTAAGAATCACAGGGCGATATGTTCAGCAGCACGTTCAAATAAAACTGCCCTCCGTTTTTCTCGGTCAGCACAGCTCCATGGTACTTTTCCGCCACCGCTTTGACGTTGGAAAGCCCGGTCCCTGCCGGGGGCAGCGGCCCGTCCAGGCAGGTGTTCTCAAAGGTCAGCATATAGAAATCCCCCTGCTGTTTCCCGCTGATCCGGATGGCTTTGGTGCCATCGCCGGACCGGCAGGCGGTGATGGCGTTGTCCAAGGCATTGGCAAAAAGGACGCACAGGTCAAAATCGTCGATCCCGCAGGGCTTTGGCAGGACCAGAGACACCTCCGCCGCAATCTCCTTTGCAATCCCCAGCTTCTCGCCCAGTAGAATGTCCACCACCGGATTGCCGGTCTGATAGGGGAAGGACAGGGCTTCCGAGACGGTTTCCAACTTTTTCAGATATTCCCGGCCCTCCTCCAGCTTTCCGCTTTTGAGCAGGCCGTCCAATAAGGACAGATGGTTCCTGATGTCGTGGCGGAAGGATATTGTCTGTTCGTAACGGGCCTGAGCCTCGGTAATGTAGACCTTTTGCGCATGGGCCGCCTGGGTCAGAGATTGCAGCTCCGCCTGGGCCTGAAAACTCTGGCAGAGCTGACGGTAGGCGTATAGGGTACACAGCAGCGCCGCCAACCCCATCCCTTGCAGGACCAGCAGCGTACTGTGTTTTCCGACCTCCTCCAAAGAGATCATAGGGGCGAAAAAGCTGTAAGCGGTATGGAGGATATACAGCTCTGCGGCAAAGATAAACAGGCCGGAAAAGAGCAGCAGACCGATATAAGGAGTCTGGCTGTCCTCGGTCCAGGCCAGGAGCTTTAACACGGCATGATAGCAGCCGATGCACAGCACAAAGAAAATCCCCTGCGCCGCCAGAAGCAGCGGATATAACAGTGGATTGCCAATGAAATGGGGAAACAGCGCCGCCTCTATGGAGTTGATGATCCCGAAGGAGAGCTGTGAAACGTAGAAAGCCAGCACAGCTGCCAGCCAGGATATGCCTTGCTGGTTTCCCATCCCGAAACGGCTGACGGCGTACAGTTCCAGCATACCCGCGGCAATGGACAAGCTTCCGTCGAGCGCAAGCCTGACCGAGATAAGCTGAAGGGCACACAGAAGGAGGATATAAACGGCAAAGTGCCATAGTTTTTGCTTTTTTCCGGTGAGCCGGCTGGCAAAAAAAATATGCACCACGCCTTGCCCCGCAAGGTTCAGTCCGTCCATACACAGGCCAAAATAGTCCATGTTTAGAAATTCCTTCCCTTCATATACCGCAAAAGGGCCTGAATCAACTCCCGCTCCCGCAGCCGGGAAACGGGAATACGCTCCCCCTGAGACAGCATGACCTGCCCATCCTGACACCCGCGCACGTAATCCAGATTGACGAGATAGCTCCGGTGGCACTTGAAAAAGTGCCCGTCCACACGCCGCTCCAGCGCCTCCAGCCTGTCGTAGACGTCGATCACTGTCCCATCCTGTTTATGGAGATAGATTTTCCGTCCCAGTACCTCGCAGTATACAACGTCAGATAACAGAACGACCTCGCAGCCGGTTCCCCGCTGGATGACGATATCCTTTGCTCTTCTCTGTTCTAAGGCCCGGATCGCCCGGTCCATCGTCCGTTTGAAATGGACGATGTTCAAGGGCTTGAGCAAATAATCGTATGCCTCCACCTGGAAGGCGTCGAACACAAGCTCCTTCAGAACCGTCACAAAGACCAGCAGACTGTGATCTCCCCGCTGGCGCAGCAGCCTGGCCGTCTCCATACCATTCGGCTGTTCCATCTGGATGTCCAGGAAGATCACATCAAAGCTGCCAACCCTCTCCAACAGAGCGCATCCGCCCGAAAAACTACTGACGGAATAGGCTGTAATGGAGTGTTCCTCCATATAGCTTGTGAGATGGCTGGTAAGCCCCCGGACCATCAGGGGTTCGTCATCGCAGATTGCAACTTTTATCATCTTCACCACCACATTTTCTGATTAGAAGCTATACGGATACTGATATGCCTGTAAAGCCAATTTGGGCTTTTATTCCGCAGCTTTTCTATCCAGCCGGGGGCTGAATTCCGCCCGGAAGGCGGCGAAGCAGCCCCGGTCCAGGGTCTGGCGGATGCGGGCGGTAAGCTCATTATAAAAGTAGAGATTGTGCAGTACGGCTAAACGGAGGGCCAGCACCTCGTCGGCCTTGAACAGGTGGCGCAGATAGGCGCGGGAAAAGCTGCGGCACACAGGACAATCGCACTTGGAGTCGATGGGGCGCTCATCCAGCTTGAAGCGCTCGTTCTTCAGGTTGATGGCCCCATCCCAGGTAAACAGCTTGCCATGACGGGCGTTCCGCGCGGGCATGACACAGTCGAAAAAGTCCACCCCCCGGGCCACCGCCTCGATGATGTTGGAGGGTGTGCCCACCCC
>CATJRT010000100.1 GCA_949742895.1 uncultured Eubacteriales bacterium
CCGGTGATGGTGTTCTGCCAGGTGCGGAAGGGGGTGAGCAGGTTCCAGTCCTTGTCAAAGGCCAGGTAGCCGTGCATCATGGCGGACACCCCGGCGGCGGCGATGCCGTCCCGGTTTTCCACCTGGGACAGGGCGGCTTTCAGGCCGGTCCACACCTCCTCCAGAGGATAGGTCCACACCCCGTTCTCATACCGGGAGGCCCAGGTGTAGTCCCCGGAGGAGACCGGCTTGAAGCTGTCGCCAATGGCAACCGCCTTAATGCGGGTGGAGCCCAATTCAATTCCTAAACAGGTTTTCATCTTTTCTCCTTCTTATGTTTTGTTTCTGCGCAGCAGAACCACCATGCTCTCGTCAGCCTCCAGCGTACGGTCGAGGAGCATGACCTGGGTGCCGGTGTCCAGAGACAGGGCCAAAGCAAGGCTGAGGACTTTTTTCATTTTCAGTTCATGTTCCTTACTTTCTAAAATTTGTCCAGGGTTAACGCTGATGCCAGTATAGCATTTGTACCCCGCAGCGTCAATAATTTGTATTATCGAAAGCGGCGTATACAGCAGCGAGCAGCTTCTACCCCACAGAGCAGCTGTTCTGTCAGCGCTTTCAGATCAGCCGGACCCTGTCGGCACTGGAGGACAAGGGTCTGATCACCCGCCGGCAGGGCAGCGGTTCCCGCCTTCGGGACACACAGAATCGGAGGCCCTCTTGAACTGTACTGTCGCAGCGGTTACCACCTATTTTCTCCCATGGGACACATAATTTGGGGAAGCTAGCCGCCGATCTGATGCTGTGCCAGCTTCGGGGCGAGGCGTGTTGGTCTGTGGTGGTCCCCTGGGTCCTGGTGGAAAAGGAGAGCAGCTGAATTATGATTTCACAGTGACTAGGGCTCACAATATACAGCTTACAGTTTTCGCAGATTACTTCGCTCACTCAATACAAGACCGAGACGGTGTTCTGACTCATCTTTACCGCTCTTTCGATGACCTTGTACACATACCCTTGCCGACAAAACAACCAGCGGTACAGAATACAGTACCGCTGGCTTTGCTCGGCCTCGGATATGTAAGTCAAAAATAGCGTGAGGGGGTGTGTTCAGGTTATAGGTGATTGCATCATAATATGCCATGATCCACAGCCCAGCGATAGGTGTTGTAGGCAGAAAACAGATCATGCTCCGCAGAGGCCAGCTTCTCCTCAGCTTGGGCCGCCTTGTCCTCTGCCATGCGGAGCGCGTTTTCAGAGAGAAGGCCTTGGCTGTATTTTATCCGGGCGGCGGTGAAGTTTTCTAATTCTGCCAGCAGGGCGGACTGGGCGGTCTGCCGAAGCTGCTGATGGTCCAAAGTCTTGATGTACAGATTACGCAGGTCCAGCTCAAAGTCCCGCACCGTTTTGTCGTAGGTGTATTTGGCCGCGTAGTAGTTATGGCGGGCTTGCTGATAGGTTCGGTTATTGGCTTTGTAGCTCAGGCCGTGGTCGCCGCCGTGGTCATTGTAGTCCTTCCGCGCGTCCATATAGACTTGGGTGGCCTGGAAAAGTTCCCAGCTGTTCTCCTTAGCTGTCTCTAAATCCTTTTCCAGGTCCATATCCTCCAGCTCCGCGTCAGTGACCTGGGGCAGAGGTTCCAGAGCGATGTCCCCGGTGATCTCTGCGCCGACGAGCAGCTCCAGCTGGCTCTTGCCAGTGTTCAAATTCATCCGCAGAGTAGCAAGGCTGCTGTTCAGCTCCCTGCGGCTGTTCTGAGCCTGACCCAGGGCCAGGGAGGAGATGTGTCCCAGTTGGAAGCGCAGCTCAAGCTCAGCAATCTGCCGGTCCAAGGCGCTGAGCTTCCGCTCCAGCCCATCCTTTTGGAGCTCTATGACGGACAGAGCGATGTAGGCGCCTTCCCCGGCCATGACGATCCGGTCTTGCAGGCTTCGCAGCTGGCGGACGGCGTCGGCGTTGTCCTCCTGCATGTCGCCCTCTTTGATAGCGTCAAACTGCTCCCGAAGGGCGTCATAGGCCTGATCCATCCGGTCATAGGCCAGAGTTCCGCTCTGTCCGAATTGCACCATCATCCACTGGGCGGAGGCGATTTCATTGAGCTGTTCCCGCAGCTGCTCTTTCAGCTTGTCGTAGTTGATCTCCCCCAGATTGTCGACGCTCTCCTGGAGGGCCAAAACCTGCAGGTTGCTCTCCCGCATCCGCCGGCTCAGATTAACAAAGGAAATTGTCCCGGCCGGGTCTTCCTTATACTCCGGCTCCGCCGGTTCCGCAGAGGCTCCGTTCAGTGCGGACAGGAGCAGCAGGCCGGACAACACTGCGGCGCAAACGCTTCTTTTCATACTTCGTTCCTCCATAATATACAAGCAGTTTACTCCTGCACAGCCGCCAGGCGAAGGAACAGCGATTGCCCAACGGCAAAGGGCCCGCCGCCGGTCAGCTCGGCCTTGATCTTGACGCTGCGCTGATTCCGGTTGCTGTTGTTTTCGTAGTTCTCCGGCGGGTAAACCGCCTGCAAGTCGATATAGACCACCCTGCCCCTGCCCACCTCCTCCTGGCTGCCCTGAAGAAACAGGCTCAGCTCATCTCCATAGGCCGCCTGGGGCAGATAGTCCTGGGGCAGATAGAACACGGCGTACTGGCGGTTTCCACTGGACAGCTTAAATACCCCCTGGCCGGCGGCCACCGTGGCGCCCGGCTCCAGACTTGCGGCGATAATTACCCCGTCGGCGGCCGCCCGAATGAGATAGTCCTCCCGGCCGCGCTTAAGCTGTTCGAGCTGGAGCTGGGTCAAATCTACATCGGCCTGGGCCGCCGCGATGGCCTGCTCGTCGGCAGTGGGCAGGGCGATGGCCTGGACACTGTTTTTGGCGGCAGTCAGCTGGGCCTGTGTGGTGGCGATCTGAGACTGCGCCGCTTCTACCGCCCGCTCGTACTGTCTCAGCTCAACCAGAGCGATGGCGCCGGCGTCATAGAGGATCTGCTGCTCGGACAGCGCCTGCTGTGCCGCCGACAGAGCCGTCCGGGCCTGGGCAAGGTTCTCCTCCCACAGCGTCACGTTGGCCTGGGCCGCCCGGCGGGCGGCCTGCTGGGAGTCCAGGTTCAAGGGCGCGCTCAGCTGCTGGAGCTGTGCTTCCTTGATGGCCAGGGTCTGCTTCAGCAGCGCGATTTGGTCGTCCACCGTACTGTCATCCAGGACGGCCAGAAGCTCTCCCTGGCTGACACTTTGCCCGGGCTGCACCAGGACAGACTCCACCCGTCCCCCTGCCTGGGTAAAGCAGGTGGTGGAGGCGATCTCCACCGAGCCCTCCAGCAGAAGCTGGTCATCCTTGGGCAGGAGGGAAAAGACGGCCAGCGCCCCCGCCACGGCCAAAACCGGGACAAGGACCAGAACCACATTTCGCAGGGATATCTTTTTCTTCATCACAAGTGCCCCCGTTTCTTAAATTGGCAGATTTTTTCGGTCGAACACAAACACGCTCAGGCCAAACAGCAGCAGGACCAGCCCCGCCAGGACCACTTCCAGCCCCGCCGTTCCGCTCCCCTCCAAAATGCGCTGGATGTCCAGAAGGGAGTAGAGGGAGAAGCCCTTTAAAGACTCCGCCTTGGGCGACGCCCCTCCCAGTACGAACAGGAGCAGGGACCCGACGGCCACCCCGGAGGAGCAGGACAGGGCCAGTCTGGCCTCGTTGAACAGGCAGGAGTAGAAGAAGCAGATCATCCCCACCAGCATGGTCAGCAGGGCCGCATTGAGGTTGAGCCGCAGAAAGATGCGCCCATTGAGCATATCCCCAAAGAGTGCCCGGCACACCCAGCCGCCGGCCATGTGGAGCAAGGCGAACAGCAGGGCAATGGAGAACAGCAGCGTGATCCCCTTGGTCACAATGATCCTCCGCCGGGACACCGGCGCCATCAGCAGGTAGGAGAAGGAGCCGTTGTCCACCAGCTTTACCACCAGCTTGTTGGCGGTGATGATGCAGTAGATCAGTGGGATGATGAACACGATAAAGCCGTAGTAGTAGTCGGCCAGGAAGCCGGTGAGATTGGTGGACACCGAGTCAAAGCCGAAGGCGGACATAAGGCCCTCGGGAAACAGCTCCAGCATACTGGCGATGGCCGTGGTGTCGGTGGGGTCGAACATGGAGGCGATCACAGAGAAGTAGATCATCATCGCGTAGGCGATGATGGCCCAGAGGAGGGCGTTTCCCTTCAGGTCGGCCTTAAACAGCGTCAGACTCATGGACGCCCTCCCTTCCGTAGAGATGGAGAAATATCTCCTCCAGGCTCTGACTCTTGCTCTCAAGGGAGATCACATCCAGCTGGGCCAGCAGGCGCAGCAGACTCCCCAGCTGCTCCTGCTGTATGCCGATCTCAAGCTGGCCGGACTCGCTTTGGACAACGGCGCACCCCAGCTCTGTCAGCCGGGAGGCCTCCTCCGGGCGGGCCAGCCGGAGAAGAAAGGATTTCCGCTGGTTCTGCCCCAGGGCTCGGATGCTGTCCTCCAGCACCACCTGTCCCTCCCGGAGGATGACCACCCGGTCGCAGGTTTTCTCCACCTCCTCAAACATGTGGCTGCTCATGAGGATGGTCTTGCCCCGCTTTTTCTCGTCGACCACCAGGTCGGTAAAGCGGTTCTGCATCAGGGGGTCCAGCCCGCTGGTGGGCTCGTCCAGAATAATGACCTGGGGGTCATTCATGAAGGCGGCGATAATGCCCACCTTCTGCTTCATTCCCTTGGAATACCGCTTAATCTTCCCAGACAGGTCGATCTCAAATCGCTCCTCCAGCTCTTTCTGGCGGGTCTTATCCTTCGTTCCGCGCATTTGGGACAGGAAGTCCAGGAACTGCCGGCCTGTCATGCCGTCCAGAAAGGCGATCTCACCGGGGAGGTAGCCCATAAGCTTCTGGATATCCTGGGTCTGCCGCCAGCAGTCCAGGCCGCCGATGGAGCAACGCCCGCTGTCCGGCCTGGAAAATCCCAGCAGACATCGGATAGTGGTGGTTTTGCCGGCGCCGTTCGGTCCTAGATAGCCTACGACCTGGCCCTCATCCACCTGGAAAGACACCTCCCGAATCCCCTTCCCGCCGGGATACTGCAGGGTCAGATTCTCCACCTTTATCATTTCCGTCCCTCCCCGCTGTTACAGATATTCCTCTTTGTAAAAATTGTTTTTGAGCAGCATCAGGTACTCCTGAAACCGGTCCATATACCGCTCGATCATCTCGGGCCGGCAGTCATCGGCCGTCCGGACAGAGAAAAGGCCCAGAGCACAGTTCATAATCATTTCCAGCACAACTTTCGACGAGATCCCCTCTTTGAATTTTTCGGTGTCGGTATGTGATACCACCATCTCGTTCCGCAGTACGTCGATGCCGGAGAAATATACGCCTACCTCGTCCCGGACCTCCGGGTCCGCCTCTCCGAAGACGGAGTATAAGAACTGCGTCAGGAAAGGGTGCCTTTTCAGCGCCTCGATCTTAATGCGGCTCAGCGCCAGCACGCGCTCAAAAAAGTCGGTGGAGATGGCGTCCAGCCGGGCGTTCATGGCGCTCAGGAGTACATTGGAGGCCTCCTGGATCAGATCCAGGTACAGCTCCTTCTTTGAGTTAAAATAATAGAACAGCATCGCCTTGGAAATACCGGCCGCCTTGGCGATATCCGCTGTGGACGCTTTCCGGTAGCCGTGCTTTCCAAAAATTTGATATCCCGCATTGAGGATACGCTCCCGCTTCTCCTGCTCCAGCGCTAAAAAATGCTCTGTCACGGTTTTAACACCCCTTCGACCAAATCGGTTTATACAAGTATATCACAATCAACCGATCTGGTCAATAGCCGTTTTAATCTTTTTCTGGCTTTCCAGTTTGAAAGAGCAATAATTCTTTGGATACATTGGTGCAGTTGCGCTTTGGTTCATATACTTGGAACGCGCTCTTTTTTGTTTTCTGCTATACTGAAGCGTCCCCAAAAAAGTTAGACAAAAAATGGGGGCTAAAATTAGTCAAGCCACCGAAAGGGCCTGTTGTCTGAGAGGAGCAGGCGGCAAACTGCGTAAGAAACCCCCTTCAATCCAAAAGATTCCCCCCTTGAATTGCAAAATGCCTTTGCTATACTGTTACTAGTGACAAAAGAAAAGCGAAATATAAGCGAGAATTTTATCAATTTGCAAAACAAAAGGAAGCCGGTGATCGAGTAATGAGTCAGACCATCGTATCCATGCGGGGGATATGCAAGAGCTTTCCCG
>CATJRT010000101.1 GCA_949742895.1 uncultured Eubacteriales bacterium
CGCACCCTGCTTCAGAGGCAGCACGTCCTCGTTTTTCAGCAGGACGATGGACTTTTCCGCCGCCTCCCGGGCCAGCGCCCGGTCCTCTGGACGGAGGATGTCTTTCGCCGCCCGCTCCGGGCCGCTTTGATAGGGGTTCTCAAACAGCCCCAGCTCAAATTTCAGCCGCAGCACATCGGCCACCGCCCCGTCCAGCACCTCCATGGATACCTCGCCCCGCCCCACCAGCGCGGCCAGCTCCTTCACATACACGTTGGACGACATATCAATGTCCATCCCGGCCTCGATGGCGTCCTTTGCCGCCTGAGCCCCGTCCTCCGAATATCCGTGCACCACGCACTCGGCGATGGCGTTGGAGTCGCTGACGGTCACGCCGTCAAAGCCCCAATCCTTCCGCAGAATGTCCCGCAGCAGCGTCCCGTTCACCGAGCAGGGCACGCCGTTGATGTCGTTAAACGCGGGCATGATGGCCCGTGCCCCCGCTTCCACGCAGGCTTTGAAGGGGGGCAGGTAGTCCTCGTACAGCCGCTGTTGGGACAGATCCACCCGGTTGTAGTCCCGGCCCGCCTCCGCCGCGCCGTAGGCGGCAAAGTGCTTCACGCAGGCGGCCATGGAATCCGGGGCGGACAAATCCTCCCCCTGGAACCCCCGCACCTTGGCGGCGCCGTAGGCCCCGGCCAGCAGGGTATCCTCCCCCGCGCCCTCGCTGACCCGGCCCCAGCGGGCGTCCTTGGCCACATCCACCATGGGCGCGAAGGTCATATGCACCCCGGCGGCAGTGGCTTCCCTCGCGGCCAGACGGGCGGTGCGCTCCCACAGCCCCGGCTCCCAGGCACAGGCTTCCGCCAGGGGGATGGGGGTGACGGTGCGGAAGCCGTGGATCACGTCGTACCCGAACAGCAGGGGGATGCCCAGGCGGGTTTCCTCCACGGCAATCTTCTGGAGACGGTTGGCGGTTTCCACGTCGCCCACGCCGTTATAGGAGCCGATGCCCCCCGCCCGCAGGGTTTCCTCGTGGAAGTCCTGCTCGGCGGCGCCCATAAGGCGGTTGAACTCCTCCTGGCTGATGCGGCCGTCAAACATCATGTTCAGCAGCTCATCGAAGCTCACGTCAAAGGCGCCCACCAGGGACGGGCCGCACTGCTGGAGCTGGCCCACCTTCTCCTCCACCGTCATTTTGGACAGCAGCTCTTTTATTTTTTCATCGTATTTGCTCACTGGTTTTGCTCCTCCCGCAGTGTAATCTGGGAAAATACCACCTGATTTTGGGATGCTTCCCCGTTCCCGCTGCCAAACACGCCTGCATAAGCGCCCACAAAGCCGCCCGCCGTCTCCGAACCCAGGTGCGTGCCGTCCACCTGCTCCGCCACGGCCTGCCATGCGCCGCCCTCCGGGCACACCGAGAAGTGATAGACGTTGTCGCGGCCCTCCATCACCAGCCGGTATTTCCCGGCAGCGGGGAGGGTGGCAGCCCCCTGTTCCGCCTCCTCATAGTGCATTTTCCCGTCCCGCAGGGAATAGGTCACCTTCACCACCCGGAATCGCACCATATCATCGGCTTCCGCAACGCCCTCCAGCCGGAGCTGGTGGGCGTTGTTTTGCAGGATGGCGATCCCGGCGGTTTCTGTCCCGTTCAGTGTGGCCTTCATATGCGCTGAAAAGTTGAATACCGTCTCGTGGAGCCGACGCCCATAAAAGGGCATACAGGCTTTCGTTTTGCCGGTTTTCTGCACATGCCCGAAGAAATCGAATACCTCGCCCTCAAACTCCCAGGGCACCAAAGCGGTGGGCAGCATCTTTACGGCAATCGTCCCGCCCTCCTGCCGCACAAAGTCCTCGTAGGGGGTGCCCAGGTAATTCCACTCGGTATCCTCGTGTTCTGCGGGACGGGCGTCAACCTCCTTGGCAAAGGCGGGGGCGGGATAGCTCCACTCCACCTTCCCTGTGCCGGGGCTGAACACCGGCCAGCCGTCCTCCCACGCCACCGGGACAAGGAAGGTCTCCCGGCCCAGGGGCTTGTGGTAGCCGCCCACCAGGCGGCTGCCCAGGCACACCCCGTACCACGAACCGTCCTGGCACTCCACCAAGTCGGCGTGGCCGATATTGCAGATCAGGTAATCGCGCCCCAGATGCCGGTGGGTGAGCACCGGGTTGGCGGGGCACTGCTCAAAGGGGCCGTGGAGGTCCCGGCTGCGGCTGACGGTGACGGCGTGGTTATGTTCGGTGCCCCCTTCGGCAATAAGCAAGTAATACCAGCCATCCTTTTTGTAGAGGTGGGGGCCTTCCGGGGACTTGGCGTCCCGGGCATGGCCCTCGCCGATGCCCCACATCCCGCCTGTAAGATGGCCGGTGGACAGGTCAATTTCGCTGCACACGATCATGGGATGGTCGAACCGGGGATCATTCCAGGGGGCGGTGCCGGTGTAATAAACCCTGCCGTCATCGTCCCAGAACAGGGATGGGTCGATGCCCCCGGCCTCGGGAATCACCACCGGGTCGGACCAGGGCCCTGCCGCGTCCGCCGCCGTACAGAAGAAATTCTCATGGGTGGTCATGTTGGTGGTAATCATGTAAAATGTGCCGTCATGCCAGCGCAGGGTAGGGGCGAAAATCCCCCCGCTTATGTCCTCGTAGGTGACATGGAGCTGCCCCTTCCGGTTCAGTACATAGCCCAGCCGCTCCCAGTGCGTCAAATCCCGGCTGTGATAGATGGGCACCCCGGGGAAATAGCTGAAGCTGGAGGTGGCCAGGTAGTAGTCCTCCCCCACCCGGCAGATGGTGGGGTCGGGGTGGAAGCCCCTCAAAATCGGGTTGTGTATCATGGGTAGTCCTCCGGTTACGCGTCAAAAATCATCGTGTCGTTGTCGTCCCGGTACGGCTCCCACCGGGGCAGGTCCCCGCCGTTGGGGTCGCCGGTTTTCATGAAGTTGGCCCAGTAGTCCACCATCTGCTCCGACAACGCGGCGTCGCCCCCCGTCATGGGCCGCCAGCAGCGCCCGTAGGTGCCGAAGGTATACCACAGCTCGCTGGAGTGGAAGGCCCCGGCGTCGTCCCCAGGAAGCTGGCGGATAAAATAATAGAGCCAGGCCGGGGCGCGCCCGTTGTTCAGACGGTTCAGGCACCAATCCCGGCTGCCGTCGTATACCTTCCCCAGATTCCCCTTGGCAACTTCATTCAAATCTGTGGCGATGTCGTTCAGTGTGGAGCCAATCAGATAGGGGATATCATGGATTTTTCCCTGCTCCATCACGGCGTCATAGCCATCCTCCAGCACCATGCCGTCAATGACCGGGGTGTAGGCCAGCTCCATGGTGGGGAAGCCCTTCATGATAACCGGCCCTGCCGCCGCCATGACCTGCTCAAAGGACAGCGCCCGCATTTCCTCCAGGGAGTTCACCTTGGCGTTGGCGGAAAATTCCAGCCCCTCCTGCTCGGCCTTGGCCAGGGTGTGGTCGTAGCTCAGCCCTGCGCCGCTTTGCAGGATGGCCTTGGCAATCATGCCCTTTGTCAGCGGCGAGGACACCAGCGTCTGTACGCTCATGCACCCGGCGGACTGGCCGAACACGGTGATGTTGTCCGGGTCGCCGCCGAAGGCTTCGATGTTCTCCCGCACCCAGCCCAGCGCGGCGATCTGGTCCAGGATGCCGTAATTGCCGGATACGGAGGGTCCGCCGTCCTCCCTGCTTTCCTGGGACAGCCACGGGTGGGCCAGGAAACCGATGGGGCCCAGGCGGTAGTTGATGGTGACCAGGATCACGCCCCGCCGTGGATCCAGAAGGCCACGGGCAGCTTTTCCCCGGGATTCTTCGCGGGCGTCCAGATATTCAGATACAGGCTGTCCTCGGACACCGGGGTCATATATTCCGGATCATCATAAAATTCCTTGTCATACATGGGGTCTTCATGGCTTTCCTGCATACTGCGGCAGGGCCATTTGTCCGCCTGATATACGCCCTCCCAGGGCTTCGGCCCCTGGGGCGCCCGCCAGCGCAGCTCCCCCACCGGGGGCTGGGCGTAGGGGATGCCCCGGAACAGGGTATAGCCGTCCTTCTCTACGCCTGCAATCCGGCCCTGCCTGATTTGTGTTTCTCTCATTCTAATTCCTCCTCTGCCTGTGTCCGCCCTGTTAAAAAGCAGGAGGCCACCCCTGTTCGTTTCCGCGATAAGGGACAGCCTCCTTTTCTGTGTTGAATTGATTCGAAAAAACGCTCAGCCCTTGACAGCGCCCATGGTGATGCCCTTGGCAAAATACTTCTGGAAGAAGGGATACACGATGAGCACCGGCAGTACGCCTACCACGGCGATGGCCATACGCACCGTGGTGGTGGGCAGGTCAGACAGGTTCACGCCGGTGGTGGCGTTGGACGCCAGGAACGCGATGTTCTCGTTGATATTGTTCAGGATGTTCTGGATCGTATACAGATGCTTGCCGGTTTTATTGATGTAGTACAGGCCGTTCTGCCAGTCGTTCCAGTAGGCAATGCCCATCATCAGGCCCACCGTGGCGAGAATTGGCGTGGACAGGGGCAGGGCGATGCGGAAGAAGGTCTGGAACTCGCTGGCCCCGTCGATCCGGGCGGATTCATACAGATCCCGGGGGATGCTGTTCTCAAAGTAGTTGCGCACCAGCATGACCAGGAAGCCACTGAGCATAAGATTTGGGACGATCAGGCCCCAAATTGTGTTTTTGACGTGGAGGGTATTGACATACATGATGTAGGTGGGTACCAGGCCGCCGTTGAACAGCATGGTAAACACCACGTAAAAGTTCAGCACCCGCCGCCCCGGCAGGGCCCGCTCGGACAGCATATAGCCCAGCAGGGCGGTCATGATGACGCCAACGGCGGTTCCGATAATGGTGACCACAATGGTCATCATATAGGCCCGGCCCAGCATCTCCCATTGCGCCACAATGTACTCGTAGGCCGCCACAGAGAACTTGGCAGGGAAATAGCTGTAGCCATCAGTCATGGCCACCGTCTCGTCGGTAAAGGAGGCGATAATCAGCAGCACAAAGGGCGCCAGCGCCAGGAAACTGAGGACGCACATGACGATATTGGCCGCAATGTTCCAGCCTTTTCTGCTCTTTTCCAACATAACACGTCCCCTCCTTTAAAACAGCGCGTTGCTCTTGTCCACCTTGGACACGATCTTGTTGGCCCCCACGATCAAGATAAAGCCCACCACGGACTGGATAAAGCTGGCGGCGGAGGACATACCCACATCGTTGGTCTTCAGCAGGGCGCGGTACACATAGGTGTCAATGGTCTGGGTCACGGAGAACAGTGCGCCCTGGCTCATGGGCACCTGGTAGAACAGGCCGAAGTCGGAACGGAAGATCTGGCCCAGGTTCAGGATGAACATCATAATCAGCATGGGCTTGAGCAGGGGGATGGTAATGCTCTTGTGCTGCTGCCAGCGGGAAGCGCCGTCCAAGGTGGCCGCCTCATACAGGCTGGGGTCGATGCCCAAAATGCTGGACAGGTACAGGATCATGCCGAATCCGATGCCCTTCCACTGGTTGACGAAGGTGAGGATGAAGGGCCACCACACCTTTTCCTGATAGAAGTCCGGGGCCTTGCCCGTCAGCCCCTCCAGCCACTTGGTGAACAGGCCGGAGGTGGGGGACAGATAGGCAAACACCAGGTAGGAGATGATAACCGCGGACATGAGGTAGGGCAGCAGGATCACGGTCATGTAGAATTTCTTTTTCAGCTTGCCGATGACCTCGTTGATGAGGATGGCGGCGGCAACGCCCACCACCATGCCCAACGCGATCCAGCACACATTGTAGAGGATGGTGTTGCGGATCATGATAAAGGCGTCGCTGGTCTTGAACAGGAACTCAAAGTTTTTAAAGCCGCTCCAGGGGCTTTTCCACATCCCCTTTGCATAGCTGAAATTTTTGAACGCGATTTGCAGGCCCGCCATAGGAATGTAGTTGTTGATAAACAGGTAGATGATACCGGGCAGGCCCATAATATAGAACGGCAGCCAGTGCAGGAAGGTTTGCAGCGGGCTCTTTTTCCCACCAGGGAGACTATTCTTCGGCTTTTTCATCGGGCAATGCTCCCACCTTTCGCTTTTCTATGCACGGGGCCGCTTTCCGGCGGTCGTTCTCCGAAAAGCGGCCCCGCAGTCAGATGCTTGCTTTTACATTCTTCTTTCGCCTGAGTGGGATTACTTGCCCAGGAAAGCGTCGAGCTGCTCCTGGTTGGCGGCGATCACGTCGTCGATGCCGGCGGTCTTCAGCGCGGCTACCAGCTCGTCCACAGCGGCGTCCACGTCCGCCACCTCGCCCGCGTTCAGCATGGGCAGCTTCTCCTGCAGGACGTTGCTGATGGCGCCGGACTCCGCACTGAAGTTGGCGGAATCAAACGTGTAACCGAAGGCCAGGGCTTTGCCGGCCGCGTCTTCAAACGCCTGCAGCTCATCATAGTAGCTGTCGGTAAGGGGGGCGACAACCTTGCGGTCCATCTGGCTCCCGAACTGCACAAAGGGGGCGTAGTAGTTGCTCAGATCCGCATTGGCGGTGCCATCGCGGGTAATCACGTTCTCAGCGCCCTCGACAGCCAGATAGTCGGCGCCCTCGACGCCGTACTGGAGGAGGTTGGCCACATCGGGGTCTTCGTAAATCAGGTTGATGAGGTCCATAGCCTTGTCCGGACGCTGGCAATTGGCGGCGATGCCCAGCAGGAACTCGGTGACGCTGCCGGTGGAGATGACCGCGTCGCTCACGCGGACGATACCAGTCTCAAAATTGGGGGACTGCCAGGAAGCGAGCTGATCCACAGTGTAGGAGGTAGACGTGCCAAAGATCTTCCCCTGGCTAAAATACTCCTGGGTGGTGGTGGTGTCGGTGAGCTGGCCGGCGGACAGATAGCCGGACGTATTCCAGTCCTTCATCACCTTCCAGAAATCCCGCATCTCCTGAGAATCATATACGTTGACAATGGTAGTGCTGTTAACAGGGTCCAGAATGCCGCCGTACTCAGCGGAGGAGCCAAACAGATCCCCGCCAAAGAAGAACTTGTAGTTGCACTGGGCGGAATTGCCAATGAACGTAAGCGGCACATTGTGCCCCTTCAGCGTCTCGCCTACGGCAGACAGGTCCTCCAGCGTCATCCCATCATGCATTTCAATATTGTACTCGTCAGCCATGGTCTTATTGTAAACGAAGCCGCCCGCAATCGCCGCATAGGGATAACCGGTGATTGCGTAGGTCTGGCCGTTGACCTTCTGGGCCTCGGCTACGTTCTTGGTAGCTTCTAAGGCCGCCGGGCCGCGCTCGGCCAGCAGGTCATCCAACGGGAGAAGCAGGTCGTCGGACACCATATTGGTAATGCCGCTGGTCAGGCCCACGGTAACAACGTCCAATTTTTCGCCGCCGACCACGCCCATGGAAGTGGTGGTGGGCAGATCGCCGATGAACACGGGCACGATGTCCACCGTGCAGTTGATCTTCTCCAGGGTGATCTCGTTCAGGGCCGCCTCGACGTTGGCGATGTTGTTGTTGGCCTCAAACAGGCCCACAAACTGGATGCTGACTTCGTAGGGATCTTCGTCAAAGTTGATGACGCCCTCGCCGCCGTTCCCTTCGGGGGCGCTGCTGCCGGGATTTTCGCCGCCGCCGGGGTTGCTGCTACCGCCGGGGTTGTCGCTGCCGCCGCCGCAGGCGGCAAGGCCCATAACCATGACCAGGGCCAGCAAGAGACTAAGTGCTTTTTTCATGTGATGTTCCTCCTCTGAAATAATAGTTTTATGTGAATGGGTTTTGCTGACATAATAGTTGCTCAGTCCGAATACTCGGATACGATTTTATCAAATTCTTCCTGGGTCATGATGCCAAAGCCGATGTTTGCGCGCATTGGCATGGACAGGGCAGGCGTCCATTCCCTTTTTGCCATAGCAGCGGCAGCCTGCAAAAATTCACCGCGCCGAACAGGATGTTGGCTGCGGCTTCCCCCACGGCCTGCCCGCCGAGGCAGACTTTCAAGTGTTTTGGCCGTCTGCATGGCGCTTCCGATATTGCTGGGGGGATATCCCATACACACTGCGGAAGGCCCGGGAGAAATAATCCGCGGAATCATAGCCGACCGCCTCCGCAATCTTGCTGACCTTCATCGATGTGTTTGTGAGGTAGTCTACAGCATGGCTCATTTTGACGGTGCGCAATACGTCAATGAAGTTTTTATCCATGTTTTTCCGAATGAGCTTACTGAGGTACGCCTCGTCAAAATGGAAGGTCTTGGATAAATCGGCCAGACTGACGGTGCGGTAGTTCTGCTGGATGTATTGGAGTACAAGGGCAAAATCAAAATCCTGCTTGGAATATCCCTCGTAATGATACAGGGCAACGGTATTTCTGGATGCCCGCAGAACGCGGGCTAAAAACAGGTTCAGCAGGCTGGTGCTGCAACTGTTGGAGTAGAGCTCCGTCAGGTTTGTCTCATAGGTCAGCCACTGGACCGTCTGGAACGGAAGGGGGTCGTTGCCGGTTTTGAGCAAAATATAGTTAGCCCGACGGGAACCATACAGGCTGTTATGGATAAACATACTCACAAGATCCTGCTGGGTCAGCAGATGCCCCATCATGGAATCCAAGGTGTCCTTGCGCACCACGATAGACAGGCACAGGCAGCCCGGCTTCAGGGGGAGGCTGTGGCGGGATAAGGGCGAGACGATGCAAACATCCCCGGCGGACAGGCACACGGTTTCCCCCTCGAACAGAAAAGTACAGCTGCCGGACAGGACATAGCTGATCTCGAAGAAGTTGTGGAAATGCATCAGATCCAGCTGGTACGGCATATTCAAAAAGGTAAATACTTCCCGTCCCTCCTGGAACAGCTCGCTCTCCTTAACCGTCGGGTCCGCAAGGTAGGTGTGTGCATGGGGGAGTATTGGTTCGGCGTAGACACACAGCCCCCGAAGGTAGTTATAAAATTCATCAATGTCCATGATTGGCTTGAACGGCTGCACGGGCGGCGGAATATTGGCCAGCCGCCCTTCCCGCCGCAGTTCCTCCAGCACCATAGGGAAAGGGAACTCCCCGCCGGTTTGCTGGTGCCTTGCAATGAGATAGTCATAGACTGTCCCGATTGTCGTAAAGTAGCGGCTATGTTTCACCGCAATCACCCTCCCGGCCATGTTGTAGGTTCAGTATATAGGCGCGATGGAAGCAATGTCAACCGAATTGGCGAGCAAGACAAAAAAACTACGTATTTTGAACAAATATGCATTGTATACATTGCACGTAAGATTTGCTAATATAGAATCATCAAAAAGACAGATTGAGAAAAATTCTTGCAAAAATGTTCGTTAGCCATCCTTTTTTTTAGTTAAGCGGAATCAAATCGAGCCGGTATTTTCACCAAAAATACCTGGCTGCTTATGTGGAAAATCACATGGCCTTTGCGGCCGGCAGGGGAATAAAAGTCGGTACCCGTGCTGCCGGACGCGCTGGGGCGGGGCGGCCTTCTGGAAGCTCCGCCGCGCCCTATGGGAGCAGGGTATGATAAGGGAGGGCACATTTCATGGATATTACACAGATCAAAATCAACGGCATCCGGGAGCCGGTTGGGTTTGCCCTGCCGTGGGTATCCGTTTCCTTCAAGGTTGTGGACACCCCCAGCAAGTACCCGGAGAACATCCGCATTGAGCTGGCGGAGGACAGCACGCCGGAAACGGTGCTGGCCGTCCGGGAGGGCGCGGACGTCAACATGGCCGGGGAGCGGCTGGACATATCGTTGAAGCCCCGGACGGCTTATATTGTGCGCGTCCATGTCCTTGGCGATACCGGGGACAGCGCGGACGGCGAGACCCGCTTTGAAACGGGAAAAATGGACGAACCTTGGACAGCGGACTGGATCGGCCCCGCAAAGGACGACCCCTGCCACCCGGTGCTGCGCAGAACCGTCTGCGTCAAGCCAGGACTGCGCTCCGCGCGGCTGTATGCCGCCGGGGTTGGGTTGTTTGAGGCGTACATCAACGGTGAAAAACTGGGCCAGGAATACCTTTTGCCCGGTATCACCAACTACGAAACCCGCATCCAGGCTATCACATTCCCGGCGGACGGGCTGCATGAGGGCGAAAACGAACTGTCCTTCCTGCTGGGCAAGGGCTGGTATATGGGCGCCTTCGGCCTGGAATTGCAGGAAAACAACTACGGCGGGCGGATGGCGGTCATCGGGGAGCTGTACCTTGCCTATGAGGATGGGACAGAGGAAATAATCCGCACCGATGGCAGCTTTGAGTACCGCCCGTCGGATATTGTGGACAGCGGCATCTACTTCGGGGAAACCATTGACCGTACCCGCAACCCGGGAAATTGGAGCCCGGTGGACGTGATTGCCGATCCAGCCGCCAGCCCGGACACCGCAAACCTGGTCAAGTCCCGTCTGACAGACCGGCTGGGCCTGCCCATCGTGGTGAAAGAAATCCTCCCTGTGCAGGAGGTTATCACCACCCCCGCCGGGGAGACGGTGCTGGACTTCGGACAGAACTTCGCCGGGTTCCCGGAATTTGACGCGGACTTCCCCGCCGGGACAAAAATCACGCTGGATTTCGGGGAAATCCTCCAGCAGGGCAATTTCTACCGGGATAACTACCGGGACGCCCGCTCCCAATTTGAGTATACCTCCAATGGCACAAAAGAGACGGTGCGGCCCCGGTTCACCTTCTTCGGTTTCCGCTATGTGAAGGTGTCCGGCTGGCCGGGAGAGGCGCCCAAGGACGCGTTCCGGGGCTGTGTGCTGTACTCCGACATGGACCGCATCGGGTACATCAGAATGGGCAATGAGAAAATCAACCGCCTGTATGAAAATACCCTCTGGGGCCTGAAATCCAACTTCATTGATATGCCCACCGACTGCCCCCAGCGCAGCGAGCGGCTGGGCTGGACGGGGGACGCCCAGATCTTCGCCCCCACCGCCAGCTATCACATGGACACCAGGGCGTTTTTCCACAAGTTCCAGCGGGATTTGATGGACGAGCAGGCGTTTTTGGGCGGCGCGGTGCCCAACTTCGTGCCCAATATCGGCCACAAGCGGGACGCCACTTCCGCTTGGGGAGACATCGGGACATTCCTGCCCATGACGGTGTGGAACAGCTTTGGCGACAAAGCAGAATTGTCCTATGCCTATCCCATGATGAAGGGGTGGGTGGAGTACATGGATCGGCTGGACGCCTCCAAAGGGGAACGCCAGTACACCTTTGAACCGGGCTTCCAGTTCGGTGATTGGCTGGGGCTGGACGGCCCGTCCGAAACCAGCTTTAAGGGCGGCACAGATGACAATTACCTTGGCGCGGCCTACTATTACCAATCCGCCAAGCTCACCGCCCAGGCGGCGGAGGTCTTAGGGTATACCGGGGACGCCGCCCATTACAGCGGGCTGGCGAAATGCATTAAACAGGGTATTTTAAACGAGTATTTCACCCCTAACGGCCGCTTTGCCCTGGACACCCAGGCCGCCTACGTGGTGGCGCTGAAATTCGGGCTTTGGATCGACCGGGAGCGGCTGGTGTCCCAGTTTGTGGAACGGCTGAAAAAGGACGGCTTCCGCATCCGCTGCGGCTTTGTGGGCGCGCCCATGCTTTGTACGGTGCTGGCGGAAAACGGGCTGGTGGGGCTGGCCTATGACTTCCTGCTGAAGGAGGGCTTCCCCAGTTGGCTGTACTGCGTGAATTTGGGGGCCACCACCATCTGGGAGCGGTGGAACTCGGTGGGGCCGGACGGGACCATCTCGGACACCGGGATGAACTCGCTGAACCACTACTCCTACGGCTCGGTGATGGAATTTCTGTACGCCTACGGCGTGGGCATACGCCCCGCAGAACCGGGCTGGCGCAGGGCTGTGATTGCCCCCAACCCGGATTACCGGCTGGGCTGGATGGAGGGCAGCTACGACTCCGCCGCCGGGAACTATGTCTGTAATACCCGCATCAACGCCGACGGCACACTGGATGTACATATCGAGATCCCCTTCGGCTGCGAGGCGCGGGTGGAGCTGCCCCGCTCCGGCAAAGCGCCGGAGATTCTGTCCGCCGGGGTTTATGACTTCCGCTACCAGCCCACGGAGGACTATCGGAAACCCTTTGACGGGAAAACGCCGCTGGCCACGCTGGCGGAACATCAGGAGGCTTTGGGCATTCTGTTTGAGCTGGTGCCCGCCATCGGCAGTATCGCCCAGTCCGGCGACCCGGAGCACGCCTACCGCGGGCTTTCCGGATGGAAGGGGATGGCCTTCATCCCGTTCGACCCGGAAAAGCTGGAGCAGGCCATGGAGCGGATTTCCAACCTTGTTATCACTTTGTAAAACGGAAAGGAGCTTTTTATGCACATCGCAGTTGTTTCCCTTGGCGCGTTCGGACACGTCAACCCCACCCTCTCGGTGGTCACCGAGCTGGTCAAACGGGGGGTGCGCATCACCTATTTCACCACGGAGGAGTTCCGGGCCATCATCGAGCCCACCGGGGCCAAATTTGTCCCCGTCCATTCCTGGATGGCGCAGCAAAAGGGGGGAGCGGACAACAAGGCGGGGGACGAGGACGTGGCGGCCACCGTCCCGTTCCTGTTTTTGAACGAGGCCGGGGCGTACATCGACGACATTCTGGCTGTCCTGCAAGAGGACCGTCCGGACGCCATTATGCACGATTTCGCAGGCATTGCCGGCACCATGGCGGCGGATATCCTGAACGTCCCCAATATCATGCTTTACACCAGCTATCCCGCCAACGAAACCTACTCCGTGGCGGAGTCTTTTGAGGGCGTTCCCGCCGATCACCCCATGCGCGTTGCCGCCGCCCAGATTGCCCAGGGCTATGTGGACAAATACGGCTGCCGGAACATGACGGTGAAGGAGATTTTCGACGGCCAGGGCGACTTGAACCTTGTGATGATGCAAAAACGGCTTGTCCCCAATCACGAGAGCTTCGATGACCGTTTTGTGTTCACCGGGGTGCAGATCGGCAAGCGCACGGCCTTCGGAAGCTGGAAAGCCCCGGACAACGGCAAGCCGCTGCTGTATTCCTCCCTGGGCACGGCGTTCAACAACTGGCCGGAGTATTACCCCATCCTGTTCGATGCGGTGCGCGGTCTGGACATCAACGTGTTTGCGGCGTTGGGCTGGATTCAGCCGGAGTCCCTGAAGGACGTTCCCGCCAACGTGGAGGTGGGCCAAATGGTGCCCCAGCTGGATATCCTGTCCCAGGCATCTGTATTCATTACCCATGCGGGCATGGGCGGCACGGGGGAGGCCATCTACTACGGCGTGCCCATGATTGCCATCCCCCAGATGGACGAGCAGGCCATCACCGCCCGCCAGATTGAGAAACTGGGACTGGGCGCGGCGTTTCTGGATAAGAACAGCATCACCAGCGAGAGCTTGAAAGCGGCGATTGTCAAGCTGCTGGAGGACGGCTCCTACCGCAGCACTGCCCGGGAGTTCAGCGAGGACATGAAGGGCCTGGGCGGCGCGAACGCCTCCGCTGACGCGATTATGGAGTTCCTGCGGAAATAAGCGCCATTGGGGCCAAAGCGGCCCGCCTGGGCTCCCGTTATGTGACACGCACAGCCTGCCTGAGTGCAGCGCTTTGTGAAATTCGGAAAGGGGGTGGGAATACTTACCGCCGCTTCAGGAAAAATCCCAAAAAATACGAGGAGGAAAAACAAATGAGCAGAAAAAGAGCAGCCGCTATCGCAGCCGGCGCCCTGGCAGGCGTTATGCTTCTGGGCGTAACCGCTTCCGCCGCCCCCGAGCTGAAGGTGAGCCTCACCAACAACACCTATTATCTCAAGAACGAGCAGGTGGATCTGGCCGCTTACAAGATCAACGGCAACAACTACGTTAAGCTGCGCGATGTGGCAGAGTTGGTGGATTTTGGCGTAGAATACGATCACAGCACCGGGAAGGTCACGATTGACCCCGATGCGATCTACACCCCTGAAACCACCCAGACCCCCAAGGAGTACAATGATGTGCCCTACAAGACCGTCAGCCTGCCGGAAACGGACCCCAACTACTACAAGGAGCTGTGGGAGGCGGAGCTTTACAACTACAAGATGGTCCGCAACTTCCCCACCCTGTATGTACCCGCCGCCTGGGATGCCTGTCAGGCGGCTGGCAACCAACTGGAAGCAATGGATGCAGAAAAGCTGACTGACGCCGATAAGGCCAAGATTGCGGCGGCCAAAGAGGCCCGGGAAGCGATGGAAAAGCAGCAGCTCATCCCCTTTGCCGAGGAGGTCCTCTACATCTGGGGGGACAATATGCCTACCACCACAAAAGATGTTGAGGAGGGCTTTACCAAGACCTCTTACGACAACTCTGACTTCAAGCCCTTTTTGGTCCCCATGCTGGCGGCCGATCAGAGTACAGCCAAGGGCAACCTGATTGTCTTGTCCGGCGGCGGCAATACCACCCGGAGCAACCCCAACGAAGCCTATAAGGTTGCCCCCGCCTTTGTGAAGCTGGGCTATAACTGCTTCATCCTCCAGCGCCGGGTAGAGCCCTACAATAACGACGATATCGTGATGGATCTCCAGCGCGCGATCCGTTACATGAAGGACTACGCCAAGAAGAACAATCTGGGCGCCCAGGATGTGATAGCGGCCACCGGGTTCTCCGGCGGCGCAGGCAACATCTGCACCTTGCTGGAAAAGTATTATGGCGATATCACCCCTGACAAGTTCGACACGAGCTACAAGTGTGATGCCATCGACGCCATCAACAGCGATCTGGACATTGCCCTGCCCATTTACAGTGGACGCAAGCTCACCACGGAGAACCCCAATATGCCCCACATCTTCACCGCGGTAGGCGAGGACGATGCCCTGGGCAACCAGGTCCCCGGCCAAGGATGCATTGATATGTACCTCCAGATGAAATCCGACGAACGCTATGCCAACGTCAGCCCCGAACTTCATATCTACGGCCAGAATGGCCACGGCTTTGGCGCAGGCAATGCGGGCACCAGTTCCATGCTGTGGATCCGCTCCGCCGATATGTATATGCAAAAGGTGATGGGTAAGGCGGAAGTGAAGTTCACCGGCGAGATCCCCGCCGAGTTCACCTTAACACAGACCGTCGATGTCACATGGTTCCCCATTGGCGATCATGTAGATGTGAATGTATATGTCACCAGCGACCAGAGCAAGTTCCTCTTTACGTTCTTTGGCTGGGGCGACAACATTCAGGTAATGGGCATCCTGATCAATGGCAGAGTAGCTGATGTGACCTACGACAGTGTAGGCTATTTCGGCGGTGACGCCGCGAAGATTTTCGAGCTGTGCGATCCCAACGCCTGGGTGCCTGTCAGCCATTGATTCAGCATACCCATCTGACAAGCGACAGGCAAAGTCAAACCCAGATGTTGGAAAACCACCGCAAAGTGTGACTTATCCCGCTGTCTTCAGCGCAATATCGGTATCTGGGAATGTCATGGACAGCTTCGTTGCATCTGCAGCATAAAACGAAACCGAGGCATAGCAAATTTGCTGTGCCTCGGTTTTTTCAAGGGAACGGAAATTGTCCCGCAGCGCACGGGCCAGCTTCCCCCGGGCTGTCTTATTCTCCAGGCGCTTCCGCTGCCCCTCGTGGTCATAAAACAAGATTTTGGGGCGGCTGTTCACTTGCAGGGAAAGGGCCGCCCTGTTGGCAGCTCTCACGCATAAAATCAGCCAACGCTTCATAAGGCAGCGTTACGGATTCCACCCGGCCGACACACTGCCGCACGACATATTTACAAAATGATACAATGCACTATAATTCGAACACGCTTTCTTGCGAATGCTCATTCTATTCAGGTGCAAAGTAGTCTGTAAATATATTTCAGGAGGAATGCAACTACCGAAACATCGTCAACCCTGTCACGCAAGTGCTCTGCAATGTCCGACATGATACCAAGTTCGCCACATTACATGATGCACCCTGTCGTTGAGTTGGATTGGCGGTGCGGTTCAGCTGCAAGGCCACGGGTTGGGGCAATGTGCATCTTGCCTCAATTACGGGTGGAGAGATAGATAAAATCCCACACCCCCACTGCAATCCAGCGGATAAGGTTTTTTTATTTACATTAGAAAGAAAACGTCTGGTGGAGCACATCTACCACCAACCAAAAGAGCGCGGGATGTATATCACAAGTTAATCATCTTTTCAAAAGAAAAGCCGCAAACTGAATGGCAGTTTGCGGCTTTTTTTGATTCGACACATTTCGACACAAACCGGCAATTTTTATTGCCGCGCAGTGTTGGACGGTGTCGATTTATTTTTGCCCGTTGCAGAGGGCCTCCGCTTCTGAAATCAGGACTTGCACCAGACTTCAGAAGAACAGGAGGTCTGCCCCATGGCAGAACACAAACAATATTACATCCATATCCCCGGATCATTGGTTGAAGTCTCTGAAAGCGTTTATTTTGCCTATTACCAGGAGAAGCGTCGGAACCGTACCCTGGAGGAAAAAGATGAGCGCAACGGCACCGTGTCTTATGATGGCCTGGACACTCCAGAGCTGTCCGGTCAGGAGATGATTCCGGATTGTGATGCCGTCAGCGTGGAGGACGCGGCAATTGCCACCATTTTGCACGACAGGCTCCACCGCTGTCTGGCCCTGCTGGACGAGCCGGATCGGCAGCTCATCCACGCCATCTATTTTAAGGGCCTGAGTGAGCGAGAATTCGCCATGACTGCCGGACTTCACTACATGACCGTCCATAATCGAAAAGCTCGTCTGCTTCGGCAGTTGAAAAAAATGATGGAAAAGTAAAAATAATTTGGTGCAACCCCCTCACGAACTCGGCTTAGTAGTGAGGGGGTTGTCCTTTGCCCCCCAGTGTACCTTGAAAAACACCGGGCCAGCCCGGTCACATCCGGCACTGAGATACGTTCCCTGACGAAGCGCCCGAAAGGCGCGGAGCGACGCTGGAGGATGCGCCAAGACCTGCCTGTGGGGTTCTCCCCATCAAAGACGGCCAAATAAGGCGGCGAGCGCTACCCATCCGTCCAGAAAACAGCATCTGCTGTTTCGCCACGACCTCGTCAGTACATAATGATACGCCTGCCTGCGGGCAGCTCGGAGAGATCCTCGGAGGGGTGAAATTCCCGTGACGCGCACAAGCGCGGTCTCAGTTCAAGCCGCCCGCACCTGGGGAAGTAGTGTCAAATACAGGTGAACGAAAGGCAGTAAGACAACGTCTTTCGGGCAAAACCCTTGATAACAGAAGCCACGGGGAGCGTCTGCCCAAAATCGGACGCTCCCCGTTTTTGTGTTATCAAGC
>CATJRT010000102.1 GCA_949742895.1 uncultured Eubacteriales bacterium
ATAAGAAAATACACTTTTTCTTATTCCCTAATTGACATTACCAAAGGGCATCGAGGTCATTGACCTGGGGGTGGACGTGGCTCCTGAGGCCTTTGTCCAGGCCGCTATTGAGCACAACGCGGACATCATTGCCTGCTCCTCCCTGCTCACCACCACCATGCCGGTGATGGGCGAGGTGGTCAAGGCCGTTGAAGCCGCAGGAATCCGGGACAAGGTGAAGATCATGGTGGGCGGAGCCCCTGTGACCCAGGAATTCTGCGACAGCATCGGTGCTGACTGCTATACCAACGACGCTGCCAGCGCAGCCATTGAAGCTCACAGGCTGCTCACCGCCTGAGCTTACGGTTATACACAATGCCCGGTCCGCACAGCGGACCGGGCATTGTTGTTTGCGTCAGCGCCGTGGAAGGCCGTCATAGAGCTGCCCCAACAATTTGCGCAGAGGGATGAACAGCGCAAAGGCAATCACAAAATTTCCCACGCCGTGGAGCAGGTCGAAGGGGATGCCGCTGACCCACCAGGCCAGGGCAAAGGCCCAGCCGCCGGTAAAGGCGTACACCGGCGCGCACAGCGCCCCAAACAGCAGTCCAAAGGTCCCCGACGCCAGCGCCCACACCAGCGGTGCGCGGCACTCCCGCAGGGCGATGGATACTGCCGCTAAGATCAGCCAGATGTAGAGATAGTTGATGGTCCAAAGCTGGATGGGGAACACCACGAACTCCAGCAGCACATAGGTGTAGATAGGCCACAGGGCCTTCCAGCCAAATACGGCGGCGAACAGCATGACGAACAGGGACACCGGCTCGATGTTGGGAAGACCCATCATCACCAGCTTGCCCAAAAAGCACATGGCCCCCAGCATGGCGAACAGCACAAGCTCAGACAGGCGAAGCCCCCGGCACCCTTCCTTCATTTGGTGTAGATAAGCTGGAAGGCGCCGCCGTCCTGGATCGGGGTGGAGTCCGCACCGGTGAGGGCGTATTCGCCGTTAACCATCAGGGCCCAATACGCGCCGTCCTCTTCAAAGACAGCCCGCTCCCCGTCCACTGCGTGGATGTATAACCCATACAGGCCCTGCTCGCCCTCCACCAGCCCTTCGGCCAGCAGCACCTCGCCCAGATACTCCGCGCCGGTGCGGTAGGTGAAGGTCTTGCTGCTCTGGTCGGCGTGGATGACCTCGACGGTGATCTCCTTGGCCCCGGCGGCGGTCTCGGGCCGGGTAGCGAAGTAGACGCCCAGCATAATTCCCGCCAGCGCCAGCACGGCCACCACGGCAATGATGATCTTTGTGTTTTTTTTCATGTCTCTTTTCTCCTTTTGCAAAGATATGTGTAATAAAAAGCGGCCGCAGCGCACAAAGGCACTGTGACCGTTTTTCACAGCAGGACCCGGGACCTTCAAAATGCCCGTGAAGCCCCCGGAGAGATCGGCTGTGTAGGTCTTCTGACTTGCGCCTGTGGGCAAGGTGCCCGCGCCCCTCCCGCCTTCCCGAATCTCTTCAGTGACTGGCTTTCGCCAGGGAGGGCCTCAACGCATACAGCGGCGGTACCGTTCGGGATTCCCACCCGATTGTCTTGTTCAACGAACGCGGTGCCCAAGCCCCGCGCCCGTCACGCAGCCGGTTTATGAACTTGTCTGTGTGCGCCGTTTAAGCGTTGGCGTAGTAGTCCTCGGCTGCACCAAAAAGGGCATCAATGTTTTCCCAGGGGGAAAGGGGCGGAATATCGCAGCCGGAGGAGATGACGAAGTTGGGCCAGCGGCTGCACTGTTCCAGCACACGCCGGGTGGCGGCGCGGACGCTGTCCGGCGTGCCGTTGCGCAGCTCACTCGCCGGGTCCACGTTGCCCATCACCAGCACATCCGCTGGAGCGGCGTCCATCACGTCCGCCATATTGATGCAGTTGCCGAAATGGTAGCCCATGGCCCCCAGCCGGTAAATATCCTGGGCCATCTGGGGTACGGTGTTGCCGCAGTTATGGTAGACCAGGGCAAAGTGGTCATCCTGCACCGCGCCAATCAGCTCCTTGACGTAGGGGTGGGAGAACTCCTGGGCCAGCGCCGGAGACAGCAGGCCGGTGAGGGGTTCCGCCAGTAGCACACCGTTTGCCCCTGCTGCCTTATAGGCATTGCAGTAGTCTATCAAAAACGCTGTGGCCTTTTTCATCACGGTGTGAACCATATCTGGCTCGTCGTAGCAGTAGATCAGCGCTTCGCTTACGTCCATCAGCCGTCCTGCCAGGGAGAAGGGGCCGATGACGCCGGCGAACACAGGGCGGTCCCGGATCAGCTCCGCCGCTTTGCGGATGGCCTCCACATTGACGCCCGTCCTGGCCTCGCCCACCTTGGGCACGCGCAGGGCGTCGGCCTCGTCCTCGTCGGACACGATAGAGCCGACCACCGTGGGCACCTCGCCGTCGGACATCCGGACAGTGGAACCAAAGGCCTCTGCCTCCACGGACAGATCCATCAGGCTGACGCTGGCGGCCATGGGGGTGCGGTCCGCTACCAGCTTCAGGCCCTTGGCCTGCACGTCTGCCGCAGAGATCAGTTCCTTTACTGTAATTCCCATCAACTGGACACAGGGGAAGGACAGCACGGGCAGGGCCTGCTTTTTGGAGCTGGCAATTACGTCCGCTGCCCACTGCTTCATGTTTCGATCGCTCATTGTTTGCCTCCTCACCATCAAAATCGACTTGTTTAACAGCCGGCCTTATCTGAATATAAGCATACCAGCTGTCCGGCTAAAAGTGAAATGAAATGGTTGCATAGGCCCATAACAAAGAGTCATCGTCAACAGCAGAAATCTGGCGACGAAACGGTGGACAGCATTCTGTTTTCTGTGTTATGCTGAGCGAGGAATATACAATGCTTTGCCATTTGCCAAGGAGGTTTGTATGTATATCACTGTATTGTCCCATGACGGGAGCAAAACCTGTCCTGTGTCCTCCGGACAAACGTTGCTGGAGGTGCTGAGGGGCAGTGACCCTGCCGTCTCCGCCCCCTGTGGAGGGCAGGGCACCTGTAAAAAATGTACGGTGTATCTGGTGGACGGGAACGGAGAAACGCCTGTGCTGGCCTGTCAGACTGAGGCACAAGACAAGATGACAGTACGAATCCCGGCCCAAGAGCCACTGACTGTCGCCCTGGACGCCGCCGTGCGGGCTGACGTTTGCCCGGACAGCGGGCTGAATGGCTATGGCATTGCCTGCGATATTGGCACAACGACGGTGGTATGCCAAATGGTGGAGCTGTCCACCGGAAAACAGATTGCCGCGCTGGACCAGGGAAACGCCCAGCGCAGCTTCGGCGGTGATGTGATTTCCCGCATTAAGGCCGCTGCGGACGGCCAACTATCTGCCCTCACAGGCGCCATTCGGAGGCAGCTTACCGGCATGATCCGCTCGTTGTGCCAAGAGGCGCGGGTAGAGCCCGGACAAATCTCCCGCATGGCTGTGGCGGCCAATACCACCATGTGCCACCTGCTGGACGGGCTTGACCCGGCCAGTCTGGGTGTGGCACCCTTCATCCCGGCCTCTCGGTTCGGGGACTGCCGTCCTGCCGAGGCGTTTGGGCTTCCCTTTGACGGGGAGGTCTATCTGGCCCCTGCCGTTTCCGGCTATGTGGGTGGGGATATCACCGCAGACCTGCTGTCAGTGAGGGCGGACCAGGCCGAAGCCCCCATTCTACTGATTGACGTAGGCACCAACGGGGAGATGGCTCTGGGATATGGGGAGCATTTTGTCTGCTGTTCCACTGCGGCGGGCCCTGCCTTTGAAGGAGCGCAGCTCTCCTGCGGTATGACGGCGGCGCCTGGGGCAATCTCTGCCGTAAAATGGAGCACAGGGCAGTTGTCCTGCGTCACCATTGGCGGGGGTGAGGCAACCGGGCTGTGCGGCTCTGGGCTGTTGGATGCTGTGGCCGTCATGCTGTCCCTCGGCGCGGTAGACGAAACCGGCCGGATGCTTGACCCGGAAGATGACGACGTTCCAGAGGACGCCGCCCCCTATCTGTTTCTGACAGGGGAGGAGGAGCCTGCCTTCCGTCTCAGCCCACGTGTGTATGTCACACAGGCAGATGTGCGCAAGCTCCAGCTGGGCAAGGGGGCCATTGCTGCCGGGGTACGGGTGCTTTTAGATGAATATGGTATAGACGAGGGCCAGGTCAGCCGTTTGTTGCTGGCAGGGGGCTTTGGAAGCTGTCTCCGCCCGGAGAGCGCCGCCCGGATTGGATTGATCCCTCAAACACTGCTGCCGGTGACGCAGGCAATCGGCAACGCCGCAGCAGAAGGCGCACGCTTTATACTGTGCTCAGAGCAGGCGCGGAAACGCACCCTTGCCCTGCGCGACAGCATGGAGTACCATGAGCTGTCCGGCAAGGCCGCTTTTAATGCCGCCTATATGGACGCAATGATGTTCCCGGAGGAGGGGTAGGAAATGGAACTCAGCGATGCGCTGGAGCTGGCCCAGCAGCACGGCTTTTCCCAGTGGGGGCCGGTCAACATCAAAAAGCTCCGCTTTTTCCCCGAAGTGCGGGATATGTGCAAGGCTGGTTCCTGCGGTCAATATGGGCGCTCCTGGTCCTGCCCCCCCTGCGTGCGGTACGCTGGAGGAGGCGGCGCAAAAAGCCGGCCAATATAAGCGGGGGATTCTGGTGCAGTCCACCGGTCAGATGGAGGACGATTTCGACATGGACGCGATGGCGGCCATAGAGGCCGCACACAAAGAACGGTTCCTCCAATTTGTGGATGCCATAAGGCGGCGGGAGCCGGACTGCCTGCCCATGGCGGCAGGGAGCTGCACCGTTTGCCCTTCCTGCGCATATCCAAAGTCCTGCCGGTTTCCGGGTATGGCGATTCCATCTATGGAAGCCTATGGGATATTTGTCTCCCAGCTCTGTACGGATTCGGGCTTGGGTTACTATTACGGGAGTAAAACCGTAACGTTTACAAGCTGCGTGCTGTTCAATCGGGAATAACAGCATGGAAATTCCTTCCGGTTTCAGCGGCTGCACCAACGAACACGCCTCTATATCTAAAATAAATTTGAATCGCGCCAACACATCCTGTATTAAAAATTAGTCTGTACATGGACAGAAAGCTGTGATACAATACCTCCGACCGACCTCCACTTCGGTCCAACCGGCGGGCAGAGAGCCGCGGGCAGTCATCGGCGCGAGACTGCCCGGAAGGGACGCCCGCCGCTGTGCCAAGCGCCAGCACTCTAAATATAAATTGGAGGTATTTTGTGATGCGCAGATTTACCGTTCGCGACCTGACCCTTGCCGCCATGGTGGCGGCGCTGTACGCTGTGATGGGCTATTTTGCCAACATCTTCGGCCTGACCTTCGGGGTGGTTCAGTTCCGTTTTGCCGAAGCCCTCACCGTGCTGCCCTTCCTGTTCCCGGCCGCTGCACCGGGTCTGGTAGTGGGGTGCTTCCTCACCAACCTGCTCTCCCCCTACGGCCCGCTGGACTGGCTATTTGGGACACTGGCCACCGCCATTGCCGCTTACCTTACGATGAAAATGCCCAAGTGGTATTTGGCGGCGCTGCCCCCGGTTATTGTCAACGCCCTTATCCTGTCCCCCATGTGGGCGTGGACGGATATCGGGGCGATCACCCCCGCCTTTTGGATGGCCTGCGGCTACAATGCCGTGACCTTCATTCCCGCTGAGGCGGCGGTGTGCTACGTGCTGGGCACGTTGTTGCTCAAGCTGCTGCCCAAGGTCAGCGTTTTGAAGCCTGCGATGCGGCAGACTGTGCAGGCGCCGTCTATTCAATAATGTCGAAGATCCCTGGACGGTGGAGCGTCCGGGGATTTTTTATAATAAAGGAGCGAAGAGCTGGAGCAGGTCCCGCAGCAGCCGGTGGGGCAGGGAGATGCTCCGGCAGTCCTTCAGCGTGATGGGCAGGCTCTTGCTCTGGGTGTCCAGAAAGTCCGCCTGGATGTGGGCCACCGAGGGGGTGTCGTGTAGCAGCACGCCGTTTTCAAAGTGGAGGAACATACTGCGGTAGTCCAGGTTCACCGTGCCCACGGTGGCGAAGCGGCCGTCCACCACGAAGTTTTTGGAGTGGATGAACCCCGGCTCGTACTCAAACACCTTCACCCCCGCCTCCAGCAGCCCCTCGTAGTGGGAGCGGGTCAGCTCGAACACCGACTTCTTGTCCGGGATGTGGGGGGTGATGATGCGCACATCCACCCCGGACTTGGCGGCGGTGGTGAGGGCCATGGTCAGCGAGTAGTCGATCACCA
>CATJRT010000103.1 GCA_949742895.1 uncultured Eubacteriales bacterium
GGACGTGGCGGAGCTGGTCCGGGGCAAGACAGGGCGGGTCTATGGCTCCCTTATCACTCTGCTTACCGTTATGAAGGGCCTGCCCCTGGCCTATAACAAGGATATGCAGGAGGACAAGGAACCGGTGTTCGACGCCATCGACACTGTGGAGCTGTGCGTGCCTGTGTTCGCCGCCATGCTGGATAGCCTGACGGTGAAGGAGAAGAACATGGCCCGGGCGGCGTCGGGAGGCTTCATCAACGCCACCGACTGCGCCGACTACCTGGTGAAGAAGGGGATGCCCTTCCGGGAAGCGTATATGATCGTGGGCCGGCTGGTGAATATGTGCATCCGCACCGGCGAGAGCTTGGATACCCTGCCGCTGAAGGACTTCCGGGCCATCTCCGGGCTGTTTGGCGAGGATGTGTACGACGCACTCCAGCTCAAGACCTGCGTCAATGGGCGGAAGGTGTATGGCGGCCCCGCCGAGGAAAGCGTGAAGCAGCAGATCGGGCTGATCGAGGACTTCATCGCTGCCCATTCCGAAGCTGCCGGGGAGGCGTGATATGGAGCTGACCCAATTTTTCAAAAGTGTTTTGGAGCAGGACCGCGCCGCCGTGGTGTTGTGCGATTTGGAGCATACCATTATCTACATGAACCCGGCGGCAGGGGAGCGGTATGCCAGGTACGGCGGCATGGCGCTGGTGGGCCGGAGCCTGCTTCACTGCCATGGGCCCCAATCCAAGGCCATGATTCAGAAGGTAACAGCCTGGTTTGGACAGGATAAGAGCCACAATCTGATTTACACCTTCCGCAACGAGGAAGAAAACAAGGACGTATACATGGTGGCCCTGCGGGACGAGAGTGGCAGGCTCATCGGCTATTATGAGAAGCACGAATACCGCGATCGGGAGACCATGGGGCTGTACGATTTCGGTTCGCGGGGACAGGACGTGAGGATATGACGAAACCGAAAGTCTACATCGACGGCAGAGAGGGAACCACCGGCCTGCAAATCTACGAGCGGCTGGGGGACCGGGATGATATCGAACTGCTGCTCATCGACGAGGAAAAGCGCAAGGACCGGGCGGAGCGGAAAAAGCTGCTTAACGCCGCCGACCTGGCGTTCCTGTGCCTGCCTGATGCCGCTGCCGTAGAGGCGGTATCCCTCATTGAAAATGATCACACCCGGGTCATCGACTGTTCCACCGCCCACCGGGTCAAGCCCGACTGGGTCTACGGCTTTCCGGAGCTGACCGGCCAGCGGGAGAAGATCGCCGCCGCCAAACGGGTAGCCAACCCCGGTTGCTACGCCACCGGCTTTATCAGCATTGTCTGCCCCCTGGTGGAGATGGGCCTGCTGGCCCCGGACGCATATGTGGTATGCCACGCCCTGTCCGGCTACACCGGGGCGGGGAAGAAAGCGATTGCCCAGTATACCGCCCTGGACCGGGAGCAGGAACTGGATTCCCCCCGGCACTACGCCGTCACCCTGTCCCATAAGCACATCCCGGAGATGATGTCGGTGAGCGGCCTGACCCGCAAGCCTGTGTTCATGCCCATGATCTGCGATTTCCCCCAGGGCATGACGGTAACGGTTGCCTTGTATGCGGAACAGCTAAAGGGTGCGGCGTCCATCGAAGCCCTGCGGACGCTGTATGCGGGCTATTACGGGGACAACCCGGTGGTGGAACTGCGCCCCGCCGATGCGCCCGCCTGCGGCTTCATCGGCTCCAACAATTTGGCTGGGAAGGATACGCTGCAAATCTTTGTCAACGGCAATGAGGAACGGTTCATGCTCACCGCACGGCTGGACAACTTGGGCAAAGGTGCATCCGGCGCGGCGGTGCAGAACATGAACCTGATGCTGGGTTTTGGCGAAACCAAAGGCTTGAACATTTAACGTGTAGGGCGAGGCATATTGCCGCGCCCTGTGTCCAATTCAAAAATGAGGAGTTATGGGAATGTTGAAAGAGATATCCGGCGGCATCTGCGCCGCCAAGGGCTTCAAGGCCGCCGGGGTGTACTGCGGTGTGAAGGGCGGCCATGTGGACGGCCCCCAGACCGTCCTGCCCTCCGCCAGGGGTAAAAACGACCTGGCGATGATCCTGTCCGAGCGGGAGTGCGCCGCCGCCGCCGTCTACACCCTGAACCGGGTGAAGGCCGCTCCGCTGTATGTCACCATGGGCAATTTGGAGGACGGGGTGTGCCGTGGCGTGGTGGCCAACAGCGGCAACGCCAACGCCTGCGCCCCCAACAGCCACGAGCACGCCGGGGAGATGTGCGCCCTGGCCGCCAAGGCCACCGGGCTGAAGCCGGCGGACTTTGTGGTGGCCTCCACTGGAGTCATTGGCCAGGAGCTGAACATCGCCGCTATCGAGAAGGGGATGCCGGAGGTGGCCGCTGCCCTGAGCAGGGACGGCTCCGACTCCGCCGCCCGGGCCATTATGACCACTGATACGGTGAAGAAAGATACCGCCGTTTCCGTGAACATCGGTGGCAGGGCCGTCACCATCGGGGCCATTGCCAAGGGATCCGGCATGATCCACCCCAATATGGGCACCATGCTGTGCTTCATCACCACCGACTGCGCCATTACCCACGAGTTGCTCCAGGACGCCCTCCATGAGATCGTCCCCCGCACCTTCAACCGGGTCACTGTGGACGGCGATACCAGCACCAACGATATGTGTGTGGTGCTGGCAAACGGCATGGCGGGCAATGAGCTGATCGAGTGGAAGGACGACGACTATTCCCTGTTCTGTACTGCCCTGCGCCAGGTCTGCGAGACCATGGCCCGGGCCATTGCCGCCGACGGAGAAGGGGCCGGCCGGCTCATCACCTGTATCGTCCACCATGCCCGGAGCGAGGAGAGCGCCGAGCGTCTGGCCAAGGCGGTGGTGGGTTCCTCCCTGGTGAAGGCGGCCATGTTCGGCTCCGACGCCAACTGGGGCCGGGTGCTGTGCGCCATGGGCTACTCCAAGGCCCCCTTCCGCCCGGAATATGTGGACATCCGTTTTACCTCCGCCGCCGGGACCGTCGCCGTGTGTGAGAAAGGTTCGGGACTGGTTTTTGACGAAGAGCTGGCCAAGCGGGTGCTCAGTCAGGATGAGGTCATCATTGATGTGTGCCTCAACGAAGGGGAGCAGTATATGGCCACCTGCTGGGGCTGCGACCTTACCTATGAATATGTAAAGATCAACGGCGATTACAGATCTTGAGCGGGTGGGAGATGCTTGAAATGTCTACTTTGAATGAGCGTGCCCAAGTGCTGGCTGAGGCGTTGCCCTATATCCAGGCATACAGCGGCAAGACCATTGTGGTGAAATACGGCGGCAACGCCATGGTTTCCGAGGAGCTGCGTCAGGCGGTGATTTCCGACCTGATCCTTCTCTCGCTGGTGGGGGTCCATGTGGTGGTGGTCCACGGCGGCGGGCCGGAGATCAGCGATATGCTGAAGCGGTTGAACCATCCCTCCAAATTTGTGGACGGCCTGCGGTACACCGACGAGGTGACCATGGACGTGGTGCAGCAGGTGCTGTGCGGCAAGGTGAACAAGGACCTGGTGGCCCGTATCAACTCTCAGGGAGGCCGGGCCGTGGGCCTGTGCGGCATGGACGCCGACCTGTTTCAGGCGGTGCGCCTGGACGAGAAATATGGGCTGGTTGGCTCCATCACCAAGGTAGAGCCGGATATCGTGGAGGACGCGCTCCACAACGGCTATATTCCTGTAGTGTCCACTGTGGCACGGGGCACCGACGGTCCCGCCGCCTACAACATCAACGCTGATACTGCCGCTGCCCGGCTGGCAGTGGCGCTGAAGGCGGAGAAGCTGGTGCTGCTCACCGACGTGCGGGGGCTGCTCACCGACCCCGCCGACGAGTCCACCTTGATCCATCAAGTTCGGGCGTCCCAGATCCCCGCCCTGGTCCAGAGCGGGGTGATTCAGGGAGGGATGATCCCAAAAATCGACTGCGCTGCGGAGGCTGTGCGCTCCGGCGTGAGCAATACCGTCATCATCGACGGGCGCATTCCCCACTCCATCCTCATCGAGCTGTTCAGCGACGACGGGGCGGGGACTATGATAAGCGTCTGAGCCGTCGAGAGCAGCGCGGATGGACTGGAGCGAGGACAAAAGCCCAAGGCCCACAAAGTGGGACTGGATTTTGTCCGAGTCGGAAGGAAGCCGCGCGTCGCGAACAGGCGAAGCGTGATACCGATCAGCGTCTGAGCCGTCGAAAGCAGGCGAGACGTGATATCAAATATAAGGAGGTCTCCCCATGACCTTTGAAGAACTCAAGGAGCTGGACCGCCGGTATGTGGTCCAGAGCTATGGCCGTAACCCCATTGCCATCGACTGCGGGCAGGGGGCCACCCTGTATGGTGTGGACGGGGAGGAGTACATCGACTTTGCCTCCGGAATCGGCGTGCTGTCCGTGGGCACCGCCCATCCGGACTGGGTGGCGGCGGTGGGGTCGCAGGCGGCCAGGCTGGCCCATGTGTCCAACCTGTACTACTCTGAGCCGTATGTCAGGCTGGCAGAAAAGCTGTGTGTACGCTCCGGCATGGCGGCGGCGTTCTTCGGCAACTCCGGCGCGGAGGGTAATGAGGGCGTTATCAAGCTGGCCAGGAAATATTCGTGGGAGAAGTACGGCGAGGGCCGGGGGACGGTTATCACCCTGAACCGCTCCTTCCACGGGCGTACCATCACCACCCTGGCCGCCACCGGCCAGGACGTGTTCCACAAATACTTCTTCCCCTTCACCGAGGGCTTCCGCCGGGCGGACCCCACCATCGGCTCTGTGCAGCAGGCGGCGGGCCATGACGTTTGTGCCGTACTGGTGGAGCTGGTGCAGGGGGAGGGGGGCGTATTGCCTCTGGAGCAGGAGTTTGTCCATGCGCTGGCCCAGCTTTGCGCCGACCGGGACTGGCTGCTGCTGGCAGATGAGGTGCAGACTGGCATCGGCCGCACTGGCTCCCTGTTCGCTTTCCAGCAGTACGGCGTACAGCCTGACGCGGTATCCTTTGCCAAGGGGGTAGCCGGGGGCCTGCCTATGGGGGGCTTCCTGGTGAACGAGAAGTGTCGTCATGTGTTTGGCTCCGGCGACCACGCCTCCACCTTCGGCGGCAACCCGGTGGCTGCGGCTGCGGCCTGCGCGGTGCAGGAGATTCTGGACGATACTGTCATCGAACAGGTGAAGGAGAAGGGTGAATACCTGCGAAGCGCCATCGAATCTATGGACCTGCCCTGCCTGGGCAAGACCAGGGGCCTGGGTTTGATGATTGGTGTGGGGGTGGCGGACGGTATCTCCAACAGGGAGCTGTGCGCCCACCTCAACGAGGCGGGGCTGCTCAGCCTCACCGCCGGGCCAGGACTGCGGTTCCTGCCGCCGCTGACCATCACAAAAGACGAGATGGACAAGGGGCTGGCCGTCATGAAGGCCGCGCTGTCCTGAGGGGGAGGGCTATGGCAAGCCTGTACGACAGGGCGGATATCTACGACCTGTTGGAAACGGAAGAGCGGTACCAGATCACCAAGCGGCACTGGGAGCGGGTGATGTCCGGCAGGCAGATTGGAACGCTGCTGGATGTGAGCATCGGCTCCGGCAATCTGACCTTGCCCCTGGCGGAGTTGGGGGTGGAGCTGTACGGTTCCGACCTGAGCGAACAGATGCTGGAACGGTGCAGGGAGAAGGCCGGGAAACGGGGTGTTTCCATCGACTTGCAGGTCAGCGATTTCCGGCAGATGGACAATCGTTTTGACAGGACCTTCGACTGTGTAGCCAGCACGGGGAATTCCATTCCCTATGTGACCAACGATGAGGTGCCGGGCGTATTGGCCCAGATGGACAGGTTGGTCCGGCCGGGCGGATATCTGTACGTGGATATCCGGAACTGGGACAGGATACTGGAGACAAAGCAGCGCTTTTACCTGTATAACCCCACATTCCTTGATCATGATGTGAGGATGAATCTGGTCCAGGTCTGGGATCATCATGAGGACGGTTCCATGACCTTCAACCTGCTCTACACCTTTGAGCGGGGGAACAAAATTTTTCAAAAGGAAATTTTTGAGGAGCACTATTTTCCGCTGAAACGGCGTATCCTGCTGAACAGCCTGGAGCGGTTGGGGTATGGAGGGATCAAGCTCTTCTGTCTTCCCGCCTTTCTGGAGGACGTGAAGCCGGAGGAGGCCGACTGGTACTGTGTGCTCGCTCAAAAACGGGAGACATGAACATGAAAAAAGATTTACTCAAGCTGCTGGACCTGTCCAGGGAGGATATCACCGCC
>CATJRT010000104.1 GCA_949742895.1 uncultured Eubacteriales bacterium
AATCTACTGCAAATTTTTTTGCTCTTCATGCTGCTGATATGCGGCGTCCAGTCCGATGCTGATCCGCAGCGCCGCATCGACCTGGTCCATCCTGTCTGCGGTAATGCGCCCTACCTGGAAGTGCAACCGGCCTTTATCCAGTGTACGGAGCTGTTCCAGCATGATCATGGATTTTTTCAGAAGGCCATAGCCCGGAGCTTCCAGCAGTACATGGGTGGGCAGATGGCGGTGCTTGATTTGCCCCGTGATGACGGCGGCGATAACTGTTGGGCTAATCTTGTTATTGATTTCCTTTTTACATCAACACGCCGTCACCCTCTTACCACAGCCGCTGGAACAGCCTGTAAATGATAATCGCGGCATCTCCCCGCGACATATTCCTGCTGCCAGAAAATGTCCCATCTGTGCGCCAAGCGACCAAGTTCTCCCGCGTAGCCAGCGCGACATCCGATCGGGCCCAAGGATCAACGCTATCGCTGTACTTTGACAGATAGACTGAGGGGTCAGACGGTGCCTTATACTTCATTTCCTTTTGCAGAACCCGGCTGGAGACTGCGATGATCTGCACCTTGCTGATGCTGCTCGTCCCTCGGAACGTGTGGTCTTCAAAGCCATTGACAAAGCCGTGGCGCTGGCTGGAGGCCGCGGCGGCGTAGTACCAGTTATTCTTGGTCACGTCCTTGAAATCTGTGGTGGCAGTGGAATCGAGCTTCCCAAGGGCGACGACCAAGAGCTTTGCGATCTCTGCCCGGCTGATACTGGCATCCGGGGAGAAGGTGGTTTTCGTCGTCCCATCAATGACCCCCATGGACGCCAGATAGCGTATCGCTTTCTGCATTTCCGCGCTCTTTTTGTCGATGTCGCTGAAATCCTTCTGTGATGTCCCCCGGAAGTAGGTGCCCGAAGTATTGATTTTTCCCTCAACCTGGTTCGTAAACGGATTGCGCTTGCTCACGGCCGTATCCGACGTCTCGGACTGCACCACATGCTTGGCCGTGTCCTTGCCCTCCGATGGGAAGGACACCCGCACAGAGTTGGTGGTCTGGTCATTCGGCAGGGTAACTTTCACCTTCGGCGCACTGCTGGTGCCCACATTTTGGGCCTTTACCTTCATCCCGCTCCCAAGATCCGGCTCCAGGTCCTCCAGTTTGAAGGTCATGTCATAGCCGTCGGCCTTGACGTGGACACGGTCCAAGTCCACGGAAACAGCGTCTGCGGCGATATCGATGTCGAGGTCACTGGATGCGGCAGAGAAGGACGCACTCCGTATCAGCTTACGGGCAGGGGTGACACCTCCATCGGAAAGCGCGTCCGCCGCCGCACTGTAGACCACCGCCGCCCGCTCTGCCAAACTGGAGAGAGAGGCTGCGGAGAGGCTGACCGTCCCCCCATCCACCGGCTTGACCAATACCTGGCCGGCGGCGAACTCCGCATACAGTGTAGCCAAATCGACGGCATCGGGGTCTTTCTTCTCCTCCTCCGTCATTTTGCCGACGTACTCCCTGATTAAGCGGACCACGTCCCCAACCTCTTCCGTTTGTTCTGTTTTGGGGGGCGGCGCATCCTGCCAAACCGCAGTCACAGCTGTGTCTCCCTCAAAGGCATAAATCTCTCCGGAGGCATGGATTTGCTCATTGATCCGCCAGCCCAAAAAGTCCTTCTCCGTCTTTCCGTCGGGTAAGGTGAAAATGTACTGTGGCAGGATATATTCCTGGCCGATCTCCACCGCCTCCGCATGGGTCTCGCCCTTCCCGTTAGCGGCGATCAGGAGGATGTTGCACAGCTCCGCCTTGTGGGCCGCAGGGATGACCTTGACGGAGAAAGAGACCGTAACATCCGCCGCTCTGCTGGAACGCGCCCCCACTGTCCACGGCTTCATGGTGTATGTATCTTGGTCCGGGACTGTCGGGGTGATCTCCGGTTCTGAAATGAAAATCCCTGAATCTTCGCTGGGAACTCCTGCAAAGGCAGCGTTGCTATCACTGGACTGTTCCTGCTGGACCTCAAAGGCTCCGCCGGAGAGGAAACCGGTGATGGTCCCCTCCTCCGCAGTGCCCTGGAAGGCCAGCGTCATGCTGCTGTCGCTGACAGATGCCGACTGGAAGGTGAGCCCGGTCCCCTCCGTACTGATGTCCAAGTACTGAGCCGCCTCCGCGCTGAAGGGGACGGTGGATACTAGGACAATCGTGGGGTCCACGGCCCCAGCGGACAGCTCACTGGGCATAGCCGAAACTACGGGGCCAACGGATACCCCATTGCTGGCAAACGCTGTGGCGCAGAGCAGGACCGACGCGCAGAGCGCCACAATCACTCCCCGCAAAAGGCTTCTGATGTTCATAATCAATTTCCCTCCTAAGTGTTGGTGTTCATCCCCCTGCTGAAGACTGGATACGATAGATAACGCTGTTTTTCGGGTCGCTGAGGAAAATCGCGCCACTGCTGTCCGTCTCCAGCGAGGCATCCTCGCTGGCGGCGAAGACCGTCTCGCTCCCGGCTCCCAGCGCTATGCGTGGATTGGTTTCCTCTGCGGGGATGCCAGCCAGAGTTTCCGTAAAACCGGCGTCCTCCTCCGCCAGAGACACGCGCCGCACGGTGTCAAAGTCCAGCACATACAGCGATGCGCCGTTCACCGCCAGGGAGGCGGGCCGGTAGAAGTTGGATACCCCGCCGTCGATCATGTTCCGCTCCCCCTTGACCCCGGCGAAATAGCGCCAAGTCTGCTCGCCGCTGTCCAGCCGGAGAATGACGCCCTCCTCCGGGACGGCCAGATAGACCGTTCCCGCCCCATCTATGGCGATGGACCTTGTGGACGCAGGCAGGTCCGCCACCCACGAGACCTCCTGTGTATCAACGTCCAAGGTGTGAAGGGCCGTGGTCCCGGTCCCCAGGTTCTGCCAGATGAACCAGATCGTCCCGCCGGCATCAAGGGCGAAATCCGGGATCACGGACCAGGCCGCCTCCGTATAAAAGAGGAACTCCCCCGTGCCATCTGCGATCCGCAGGAAGCCATAGTAGCTGTCATCCCCATCCTCCCAGGGGCCGGTGAGGAGGTACTGTACGCCGTTTTGGCTACGGACCCGGTCCGCCGTCAAAAATGTCGGCTCCAGAGCCACTGTGGACACCGCCCCATCAGCCAGCACCCGAAGGGCTCCGCTGTCAGTGATATATAGACGCCCTTTCTCCGCCGACAGCCCCGCCGGTGCGACAAAGGAACACGCGGTAGCGGCTCCGTCAGCAAACTCCCGCACGCCGTCCCCAGCGCAGACCTTCGCCGTCACACCGTCCACGTAGCGCAGTGATACATCCGTCAGCTCGCCCGCCGGTTTTGTAACTGTGACATGCAGGGATACTTCCTTTCCCCGGTAAGTCCCCCGCAGGGTCGCCTCTCCCGCGTTCACCCCCACCAAACGGTCCCCCTCCAGGCGGACGATGCGGCTGTCCGCATTACTCCACTGCACCCGCCCCGGCTCCAGGAGCTCTGTCCGGCCGTTGGGCGTCTCCTTCTGGATTAGGAACTGGACGCTCTGTTGTTCTGTGACCATGGCCGCGCCCAGACTTGTGGTCAGGATAGCCTGGGTCTCGATCTGGTTGATGTAAGCGCCGGATACCGTGGTGCCCAGTCCCGCCAGAAGCGCAAGGATACAGCAGAGCAGGGCCACCCGCCGCAGGACCAGACTGCGCACCATGGCGGTCTGCATCTGTACCAGGCCCTCCAAGGCCTGCTCCAACTCCTTCGCAGACTGATACCGCTCTGACGGGACCACTTGCAGGCACCTCGTAATGACCTTTGCAAGCCCGCTTGAGGCAGACTTGCGCAGCTCGTCCTGGGATTTGAGGGTTGGGGCCTGTCCCACGGCCAGCTCAAAGAGGATAGCACCCATACTGTACAGGTCGGTGCGCTCATCGATCTCCCAGGAGGTCTGGCCGGAGGGCAGCTCCCCAAACCGCGCCAGTGCCATGCCGCAGCCGGCCAGAGCCCCCTGGAACTGTTCGGGGGCCGCATACCGCTGCGAGATCCCTGCCGCCCGTCTGCTGATCCCCTGCCGTTTTGCGATGCCAAAGTCTATCAGGACCAGGCGGTCATCATATGTCACCATAATGTTTGAGGGCTTCAGGTCGCAGTGGATGATGGGCGTATCCAAATGGTGCAGATAGTTGAGCACCTGGGCCAGTTCGATGCCCCACCGGTAGATGAGCCCCTCTTTGATCTGCTGCTTTTGCGCAAGCACCTCCGCCAGCGTGTACCCCTCGATATATCTCTCCACAAGGAACGTGCCCTGCTGGGTCTGAAAGATATCTATGATCTGCGGCAGGTTGATGTGGTTCAGGCTTTTGAGCACATCTGCCTCGTCAGCAAGCGCCGCGTATTTTCCATCCACAAATTTAACGATCCACTCGCTCCCCAGCTTCCTGTGCCGGGCAAGGAAGGTCCTGCTCATCCCTCCGCCGTGGATCTCCCGGATAAGCTCATACTTCTCCTGGAGGGGCGAGATATCGAGCCCCGTGCCGTCATCGCCTAAACGAACCTGCGCGATCTCCCTCTCTTCGCGGTCCGGGACCACCGTTATAACGTCTGTTTCGCCAGCCAACTTTGTTCCGGCGGTCCCCTGGGCAGACGCTCTGCGGGCCTGTCTCATCGTCTCAACGACATCAGCCCTTTCCGTCTCCTCGTGAAGGACCCTGCGGTACTCCCGCTCCCGCCCCCTGGAGAAAAACAGGAAGAGGCCAAGCGCCGCAGCGAAAATCAGGAGGCCCCCTCCAGATGCCAAAAGAATATGATCAATATACATCGCAGCATCTCCTGTCCTGCCATCCGGCCAAACCGCCAATAATGTAAGTGCGGCCGCCCCGCAGGGCGGCCGCAGGTCAACGCTTGCGGGAGCTGTCTGAGCTATCTGCCCATCTTTGCAACATTGTCGATCCGATGTACCAATGCCGCAAGCTGTGCGCGTGTCGTGGACCCTTGAGGATCCATCGACATACCGCCGACGCCCCTGAAAATGTTGTGCTTGTAGAGGATCTGGAACGCCGCAGCGCCGTCTGCAGACATGAGCGCGGCGTCGGAAAATGCTGCCGGAGCGGCTGGCGGCGTCGTATCCATGCCGGTACTGCGCAGGTATTTCACCAGCATGATCGCCATCTGGTCTCTGGAGAGGGTCTCCTCCCCGGTAAACGTTCCATAATCAGGGATCAAGCCGGACTGTTTCGCCCAAATCGCAGCCCCAGTGAACCACTTGTTCGGCGTGACGTCACTGTCAGTCATCTTCTCAAAGGGGGACAGATCGACCTTGGCCAGCCTGGCCAGAACTGTGACAACGGTTGCCATGGAGATCTTCTCGCTGGACGAGAACGTGGACGGTGTGGTGCCAATCATAATCTGCTTCTCATAGCACCACTTGGCATCCTCATAGAACCAGTCCGCCGCAGAAATATCCAGATACGGAATCCCCACTGTATTTGTCGGGCCGGGTACACTTATTTCGGTATCATGGCTGTTATCGGATGTGTTTGTGGACGTATTTGTCCCGGAATTGCTGGAATTATTTCCGGAAGTACTTGTGCCCGGGGCAGGCTGGAACCAGTCCGGATTGGGACGCCAGGGGTAATTGGGATAATTCGGGTAATTCGGCCCGGTGGGCGGATTGCTGGTCCCCGGGTCGCCGGGAGTTGAGGGAGGCGTAGAAATGGATTCGACTGTGTAGTTTTGCGCGGCCCGCTTCAGTTCGGAATTCCTGTTGCCGCCGTTCTCACGGAACTCAGCAGCCAGTGTGTGGGTCCCCTCGCCCTTCTTTCTCAGCGTCTGGTCAAAGGCTGTAATGACCGTGCTGCCCTCCTCGGCGTTGTAATCCACGCCGGGCTCCAGCTTCTCGCCATCCAGG
>CATJRT010000105.1 GCA_949742895.1 uncultured Eubacteriales bacterium
AATGAGGACATCCGCACCTGGTGGAGCGCCGCCTCCGCCGATGAAGGGGAGTGGCTGCGGGTAGACCTGGGCAACCCCCGCGACATCCGGGCCATCCAGGTGAATCTGGCGGACGAGGGCGTGGTGGTGGAATTCCCGGCGGACAGCTACGGCGACGCCCGGAAAACCCGCCACATCGAACTGGAGCCGCAGATCTCCCACTATACGGTGGAGGTCAGCAATGACGGCGAGGGCTGGCGTGTATTGGAGCAGGTGGAGCGGGAGTGTTCCAACGGCTACTACGAGTACCCGGACGGCGTCACCGCCCGCTATGTGCGGGTCACCGGGGGAGCACTGCCCTACGGCCAGCCCCTGCGCATTAGCGGCCTGCGGGTGTTCGGCAATGGCGGCGGCGAAAAGCCCACTCCCGCCAAAGCGTCCGCCGTCCGCACGGGCAATCTGGACGCCTGCGTGACGTGGGACCCCATCCCCGGCGCCCAGGGCTGCAATGTGCGGTACGGCATCGCCCCCGACAAGCTGTACCAAAGCTGGCTGGTGTACGATGCGAATGAGATCACCCTGTCCACCCTCATCAAAGGGCAGCGCTATTTTGTCCGGGTGGACAGCTTCAACGAGAACGGGATCACCCCCGGCACAGTGATAGAGATTCAGGAAGTATGAGGAGGCGCAAAAAGCAATGAAAAAGAAACAGAGGTCTAAAAAGAAAATGATTGGGATTATTTTAGCTGTTATTGCTGCGCTTTTGCTTATTCAGTGGCTTTTCATTGGATGGCAGTTTAGCTTTGGGCCATTCAAGCCCCTGGGATGTGTCCGCTTGTCGGGACTGGCCGGCAATGCGGAGCAGTATGACTTTTCCCACATCGAACCCATGGCGGACAGTCCCTTGCAGGGCAAAACCGTCCTGTTTCTGGGTTCGTCCGTCACCAACGGGGAGGCCGCGCTGAATCAGTCCATCCCGGAGTATTTTGCGGCCCGGATGGGGTGTGAGGTCATCCGGGAAGCGGTGGACGGCACTACCCTCACCGACAATGGCAAAAGCTCTTATGTCCAGCGGCTGCTGAACAATGTGGGCAAGGCGGAGCCAGTAGACCTGCTGGTCTGCCAGCTTTCCACCAACGATGCCACCAAAGAACTGCCTCTGGGCGAAATCGCTCAAGGCACGGCCCTGACTGATTTTGACACTGCCACCGTTACCGGCGCGATGGAGTATATCATCGCCTATGCCAAAGAGACCTGGGGCTGCCCAGTGGTTTTCTATACCAACGCAAAATATGACAGCGATTCCTACGATGCTATGGTAGTTCGTCTCCATGAGCTGGAGGAAAAGTGGGGACTCGGCGTACTGGATCTCTGGAACGCTGAGGAACTTAATCACGTCACAGAGGCTCAACGGAGCCTTTACATGAAGGATGATATCCATCCCGTCAAGGCCGGTTACCGGGACTGGTGGGGGCCGGAGCTGGAGCGCCAGCTTTTGGAATACTTGAGTAAGTAATGGGAGGAAACGCTATGACCGTCAAAGCCGTCCAGCAGTTCATGCTGGGCTCTGTGATGAACAACGAGGCCCAGGCCAGAGACACCCTGCAAAAGATGAAAGAGGCCGGATACGGCGGAATCGAGCTGTGCGGCTTCATGATCCACCCCACCGGCTTCCTGGTGCGGATGATGACCCGCGCCGCCGGGATGCCGGTGGGCAGGGGCGGCAAGCTGGACTGGAAGGGCATCGTGAAGGACTCCGGCCTTTCGGTGGTGAGCCTGCATACCGACCTGGGCAGCATCGAGCGGGACGCCGCCGCCGTGGCCGCCGAGGCAAAGGAATTCGGCACAAAATACGCTGTCATCACCGGGATGTACCGCTTCCCCTACGGGGAGGAAAAGGCGGTGCGGGAGTTGGCGGCGCGGCTGAACAAAACCGGCGAAGCGCTGAAAAAAGAGGGAATCGACCTGCTCTACCACAACCACAACTGTGAGCTTCAGCGGGTAAACGGCAGCTTGCGGGGATATGACGTCCTGCTGTCCGACACCGACCCCAACTGCGTCAACTTCGAGTTCGACAGCTACTGGTTCGCCGAGGGCGGGGTCGACCCGCTGGGCTGGATGAAGCGGCTGGGGAATCGGATGAAGCTGTGGCACATCAATGACCGGGGGGCGCGGCTGACCGGCCCGGCCATGACGCCTATCTTGAATACAGACAGCACCGAGCTGGGCACGGGCAATATGCCGTTAGAAGCGCTGGCGGAGCAGGCCAAGAGCGTGGGCGTCGAGGCTGTGGTGCTGGAGAGCCACCGCAACTGGATCGACAAGTCCCCGGTGCGCAGCTTCCAGGTGAGCGCCAGATTTCTGAACGAGCACTTTTGAGGAGGGATTCCCATGATGGATTTGAGACAGCATTTTATTACTGTCGACCGCCCCTTCAAGGAGGGAACGGTGGAGGTATTTGAGCAGGTTATTCCCGCGATGGGGGCAGTCAAAAAAGCCTCCCTCACCATCACCGCCCTGGGGCTGTATGAGGCGGAACTGGGCGGCAAAAAGGCGGGGGGCCTGCTGTTCACCCCCGGCTACACCTACTACCCCCGCAATCTGCATTATCAGGTCTATGATGTCACCGAGCGGGTTGGAGCGGAAACGACTTTGCGGGTGTATCTGGCTCAGGGCTGGTACTGCGGACGGTTCACCTGCGACAACAAGACACAGATTTACGGCGAAAAGCCCGCTGTGTCCTGGGTGCTGGAGGTCGAGCTGACCGACGGCACAGTGAAAACCTTTTACTCCAACGACGAGACGGTAAAAGCCGTGTCCAGCCCCTATGAGTACGCAGGGTTCTACGACGGCGAGGTCTACCATGCCAATGGTGGGCCGGACGATCCCATTCAGCCAATCCCCTACACCGGGGCACTGCCGGAGGTGCTGGAGGAAAGTGCCATCGGGGTGAAGTTGCAGGAGAAAATGCCCGTTCAAGCCGTGACTCAGAAGGGCGGCGTGACCATCCTGGACTTCGGCCAGAACTTCGCCGGGGTTGTAGAGCTTGACCCCTCCAAAATGAACGGCGGCACCATCAAACTGCGCCATGGGGAGATTTTGAACCCGGACGGCACACTGTATACCACCAACCTGCGGAGGGCCAAGGCGGAAATCGTCTACCACAAGGGCACGTCCAGCAAGAAGTATCGCCCCCGGTTCACCTATATGGGCTTCCGCTATGTGGAGCTGTCCGGTACGGAGTACGTCCCCGGTCTGGTGACCGCCTACGCCATCCACAGCGAGATGGAGCGGACGGGCCGCTTCTCCTGCGAAAACGAGCTGGTGCAGAAGCTCTATGAGAACCAGGTCTGGGGACAGAAGTCCAACTATGTGGAAGTGCCCACCGACTGCCCCCAGCGGGACGAGCGCATGGGCTACACCGGGGACGGCCATGTGTTTGCCCTCACCGGGGCGTATAACTTCGACACTGAGTCATTCTGGGCCAAGTTTCTCAAGGACATCCGATACAGCCAGCTGGACAACACCGAGGGCTACGTGGCCCCCACCATCCCCGCCCAGGGGCCTGCCGGGGTGGGCTTCCTGTCCATGCTGGGCTGGGGTAACTGCGTCACCATCGTGCCGGAGATGCTGTATTGGCAGTACGGCACCGACCGTTATCTGCGGGAGCAGTACGACAGCATGAAGGCCTTTGTGGAGTGTGAGATCCGGAAAATGGGGGACGCCGACCTGTGGCTGGCCCCCAGTTTGGGGGACTGGCTCACGCTGGGCAGGGATGTGGCCTACATGGCCATGCACAACGGCCCGGTGTCCAACGCCTTTATCGTCAATGACCTGCGCATCCTGTCCTGGGCGGCGGAGCGGTTCGGTAAGATGGAGGACGCGGCCCGATATACCGCTCAAATGGAGAAAACGAGACAAGCATATCTGGATGCCTTTGTCAACGAGGATGGCTCCATGAAGGATGACTACCAAGGGGCGTACATCATGGCCTTGCGGTTCGTCATCCCGGCCGGGGAGTTGTGGGACAAAGCGTTTGCCAAGCTGGTGGAGAAGGTCAAAACCGAGGGGATGCAGACCGGATTTTTCGCCACTGAGCACCTGCTGCCACTGCTGGCCGACCATGGGGAGGCAAAGCTTGCCTATGAGCTGCTGCTTAGTGAGGAGTGCCCCGGCTGGCTGTACCAGGTAAAGCGGGGGGCTACCACCATCTGGGAGCGGTGGGATGCCCTGCGGCCCGACGGCACGGTGAACGAGAGCTCCACCTCCGGCGGGGACGACAACATGGTGTCCTTCAACCACTACGCCTTCGGCAGTGTGGGTGAGTTCTACTACCGCTATATTCTCGGCATCCAGCCCCTGGAGCCTGGATTTGCGAAGGTGCGCATCCAGCCGTTTATGGACAAGCGGCTGGGCGCGGTGTCCGGCAGTTTCATGAGCCGTCATGGGGAGATCAGGGTGTCCTGGGATGGGGATGCGGTTGACATCACTACTCCAGTGGAGGCAGAGCTTTATCTTCCGTGGCGGCCTGTAGAGAATCTTTCATCAGGGAAATACCGCTTTATTGCCAAAAAATAATTGAACGATCCTATTCAATTCAAACAGCTTGTATGAGACTGGCGGATTTGATATCCCAACAACTACATTCGCGGACGCTGCGAAATATATCAGCATCCTGTCCCTGGACTTCACGATCTCCAAGGACACCATCACCATTACAGCCACAAATAAGTCCGCTGTGGTGGGGAATACACAACCGGAGCTGACCTATACCGTCCCCTCCAGCACCGTGGCTGTGCTGATCCGCGAGAATGGCATACAGGAGGTGGTTAGGAAGTCCGTTGTTGACAGTGGCAGCGGACACCAAACCATTGTCAAGCCGTCTGATAGCACCTTACAACATGATTGATCCCACATTGGGCCCTGGGGGCAATGACCCAGGGCCCTTTTTATGCCAAGTCCGAAACTTGTCGTGATGCACCCTGTCGTGAAGTTGGATCGGTGGCGCGATCCAGCCGTAAGGCCACGGGTTGAGGTAATGTGCATCTTGCCTTAATTGAGGATGGAGAGATAGAGAACCCCACATCCTCCACCGCTGCCCAACACATTGTGTGTTGTTGATCTATTATATTTTATCTGCGGCGAACATAATTCAGCCGCTATCTGTTGATAAAGCTTCAACAGACCGTCTAAACAACCAAATATGTCCTCCCAAAATCGGGGTGCAAGCTGCTTGGCAGTTTGCACCCTTTTTTTATTCGACAGCTTTCGTCACCGTCCGACAAAGCATACTAACGAACGGCGACAAAAGGTGTCGAGTTTTTTTGCCCCGATGCCGGAGTCCTCCGCTTCTGAAATCAAGGTTTTACCCAAATTTCAGAAGATAAGGAGGTCTGCCCCATGGCAGAAGAAAAGAAATATTACATACGGGTGCCCGAAGCCCTTGTGGAAGTGTCCAAAGACGTTTACCTCGCCTACCATCAGGAGGAGCGCCGCAGCCGCACTGTAACGGAAAAGGATCAGCGTAACGGCCTCGCTTTTTACGATGAGTTGGATACTGGGGATCTGACAGGCCAAGAGATGATCCCTGACCGCAATGTTGTGAGTGTAGAAGATATCGCTATTACCAACGTGATGCTGGACAAACTCCGCCTTTGTCTGCCTCTGTTAAGCAAATCGGATCAGGAACTCATTTATGCGCTTTTTTATTGCGGCTTAAGTGAGCGGGAATATGCCGAGATCCTCGGCATTTCCCAAAAGGCAGTAAATAAGCGCCGCCATAAGATGCTTTGCAAATTGCGCAAATTGATAAAAATTTAAAATTTCTGGTTCTCAACCCCCTCACGAACTCGGCTTAGTAGTGAGGGGGTTGTTTTCTGTCCCCAACCGAACCTTGAAAAACACCGGGTCTACCCGGTCATATCCGGCAACTGAAATACGTTCTCTGACGAAGCGCCAAAAGCGCAAAGCGACCCTGGAGGATGCGCCAAGACCCACCTGTGCGGTTTCCCGCATCAAAGACGGCCAATGAAGGCGGCGAGCGGTTCCCATCCGTCCACAAAACAGCAGGACAAGCTGTTTCGCAACGACCTCGTCAGTACATAATGATACTCCTGTCCAGCCATTTTCATGGAGGCAGCTCGGAGAGATCCT
>CATJRT010000106.1 GCA_949742895.1 uncultured Eubacteriales bacterium
CACGGTGATGCGCATGTCCCCCCGCTTGACCTTCACCGTGTCGTCCGTCAGGGACAGATAGGCCAGCTTGTCGATGGCGTCGCTGGCGTTGGAGATGATTTCCCGGAGGAAGATGTCCTTGTGAGTGTAGATGGAGTTAACCATCAGGTCCATCAGGCGCTTGGATTCCGCTTTGAACTGCTTCTTTGCCATGTGTGAACACCTCATATATATAAAATTTTATTGACGTTGTTTAGCACTCGGTAATCATGAGTGCTAACGCATACTATAATACGAAATGGGGCATATTGCAAGGGTGTTTGCAAAAAGTTCACAATTTATAAGGGAATATTTGGAGGATGGAAAGAAAAAATATCCGTGATTAGCTAAAAAAGGAGGATTATTCCGAGGAAAACCGGGTAAGATAGGACTGAAAAGGCAGGAAAAGTGGATGTGGAATTTTTACAGGGTTTTTGGGGCGTTTGGAAAACTTTCGGTTGCCTTTACTTATTCGGGATGGTATAATGCACAGGTAGAAGTGCGGCTGCCAGTCCGGTAATGGGCTGCGGCCCACCCTTTTGTGCGCAGAAAGACGAGAGTAAACCGGATGTTCGCCGGGAGTCAGAGGTGCTGATTTGAAAAAATATGTCATTCACGGCGGGAGACCGCTGTATGGTAAAATAGAAATCAGCGGCGCAAAGAACGCCGCAGTTGGTATTATCCCCGCCGCCCTACTGGTGCAGGGACCGTGCAGGATCGAAAATATTCCTGAGATCAGCGACGTCACCTTATTATTAAATATGCTGAAGGAGTTGGGGGCCCAGGTTCGGACAATCAATCGTACTACGGTAGAGGTGGACTGCACGGCGGTCCGCTGCCACTGCGTGCCCGACACAGAGGGCCGGAAGCTGCGGGCCAGCTACTATCTGCTGGGTGCGCTTCTGGGCCGGTTCGGCGAGGCAGAGGTGCCCCTGCCCGGCGGATGCGACTTCGGCACCCGCCCCATCGACCAGCACATCAAGGGGTTGGAGGCTCTTGGCGCGGCGGTGGAGGTCCGCAACGGCTTTATGTGCGCCAGGGCAGAGGGTGGACGGCTGAAGGGTAGCCAGATTTACCTGGATGTGGCCAGCGTGGGGGCCACCATGAACCTGATGCTGGCTGCGGCGCTGGCGGAGGGAACGACAGTCATCGAAAACACCGCAAAGGAACCCCATATTGTGGATTTGGCCAATTTCCTGAACTCCATGGGGGCGGATATTGCTGGTGCGGGCACCGACGTCATCAAAATCCGGGGTGTGGACAGCCTGCGGGGCGGAGAGTATTCCATCATCCCCGACCAGATCGAGGCAGGCACCTATATGGCCGCTGTGGCCGCCGCCGGAGGCGAGGTGCGCATCTGCAACATCATCCCCAAGCATATGGAGTGCATTACTGCCAAGCTGGTGGAGATGGGTACAGAGGTGGAGGAGGAGGGGGATTCCCTCATCGTTCGCCGCCATGGGCCCCTTCAGCGCACCAACATCCAGACCCTGTTCTATCCCGGTTTCCCCACCGATATGCAGCCCCAGGTTGCGGCGGTGCTGTGCCTTGCCAAGGGGACCAGCGTCATCACTGAGGGCGTGTGGGACAACCGTTACCGCTATACCGAGGAGTTCCGCCGCCTGGGAGCCAAAATCCAGGTGGAGGGGAAAATCGCCATCATCGAAGGCGTGGATCGGCTCACCGGTGCACCTATGGAGGCCTGCGACCTGCGGGCCGGGGCGGCTATGATTGTCGCTGGCCTGGCGGCCCAGGGAACCAGCGAGATTTCTAACGTCAAGCACATTGAGCGGGGCTATGAGGACATCATCGGCAAGCTGTCCGGCGTGGGTGCGGATATCCGCGCTGTGGAGGTACCTGATCCGGAGCAGAAGCGGACTCCCGCCGTGAGTTGATTTGTGCCTGAAATACGTGGAATTTGCCGGAAAGAGCGATGCTCTTTCCGGCAAATTTGTAAAAAAGAGAGAAAAATGGAGTGATTTTCGTATGCTGAGGGTGGCGACGCTGGCCAGCGGATCGTCGGGAAACTGCGCGGTGGTTTCCGACGGACGGGTACATATTCTCATTGATGCGGGCGTTTCCGCCCGGCGTATTACCACCGGACTGCGTGCCTTGGGTATTGAGCCGGGCCAGGTGGCGGGCATACTCATCACCCATGAGCACTCCGACCACATCAGCGGATTGCCGGTGCTGTGCAGGCAGATCGGGGCGGAGCTTTACACTGCGGAACCGACGGCAAGGCAGATATGCTACCGGATGGCGGGGATGGAGGAGCGGTTCCGGGTGTTTGATCCCGGGGAACGGTTTGCTATAGGTGGGCTGACGGTGGGCTCGTTCGCCACCAGCCACGACTGCGCCTGCCCTGTGGGCTTCACGGTGTCCGACGGGAAGCGGAAGCTGACGCTGTGTACCGATACCGGGATGGTGACCCAGGGGGCGCTGGACGCCGTCCGGGGGGCGGATACCCTCATCGGCGAGTTCAACTACGATTTGGATATGCTGCGGGCGGGACCGTATCCGGCCTATTTGAAGGAACGAATCCTGGGTGGCCAGGGGCATCTGTCCAACGAGCTTGGCGGCGAGCTGGCGGGCCGGGCGGTGGAGCAGGGGACAAGGAGGGGGGTGCTGGCCCACCTGTCCAAGGAGAACAACCGGCCGGAAAAGGCTTTGGCGGCGGCAAAACAGGCCATGGAACGTATTGGCGCCAGGGTCGGGATGGATGTGGAGTTGGCCGCCGCGCCGAGGGATACATCGTCTGGGTGGATGGAGGTTTAGAATGGCCGGAGTTATTGTGATTTGTGTGGGAAAATTGAAAGAAAAGTTCTATCAGGAGGCCGTGGCGGAATATGCTAAGCGGTTAAGCGGCTATTGTAAGCTGGAAATTGTGGAGCTGCCGGAGCAGAAGCTGCCCAAAAATCCCGCCTTAGGCGACATCCAGAACGCGTTGGAAAAAGAGGGTGACGCCATCCGGGGGAAAATTCCGCCCAGCTCCAGGGTGGTGGCCCTGTGTATCGAGGGACGGATGCGCTCCAGCGAGGAGCTGGCCCGGATGATCTCCGGCTGGGAGTGCGGACCGTACAAGCACCTGGTGTTCGTTATCGGAGGGTCCTATGGGCTGCACCCGTCCGTCAAGGCCATGGCGTCGGCCCAGCTCTCCATGTCGCCCATGACTTTTCCGCATCATTTGGCCCGGGTGATGCTGCTGGAGCAGATTTACCGGGCGTATAAGATTCAGGAGGGGGCGGAGTATCATAAGTAAAGGAATGAAAAGGGAGATGTGGGGCAATGGATTATAATGAGCTGCATTTTGTGCCGGTTCTGCCGGGTTCATATATGATAGAGGCGGAAATTTTTCCATGGAATGAAAGGCCGCAACGAGTGTTTGATATGTATAAGATGCGGTACCTTGTGACGGATGAAGAGAACAGGATTATTGTGCGCGATAAGTGCGGCGGTGTTAGCGTCACAAATGTGGAGTCGTTTTGCAGAAGCTATGTGCGCATAGGCGGACAGCCCTTTTATGAGGACAGGCTGGACCGGTATCCCTGGTTCAGAAGGCCGAAAAAAATCCGGGGATGGAAGCAGGGAGGCGGATACCTGCTGTGGGCGGCGCACGTAACGGGATACCATGGTGTTATCAGCTCAAGAAGCGGCTTGGGCCACTGCGGGCCAACGCTGGAGGTCAACAAATCGGGCTGTTTGCATGGCGATGGGGACTGGATCGTGTGCAGCGACGAGGAGGGACGCCCGGATATCAGAGACGCCTATGTTACAAGCGGATTTATGTTTGACGTCCGCTATCGGATTATTTCGCAGAATGATGTATGGAGGTATGCCAGCAGGCGGGATGGCTTTGGGCGGCTGGTTGATCCGTGCAGGAGGCCGCCGTTTTAAGGAAGCACTGATTAAATACGCCTACGGCGACTGGTGGATCTTTTCCGCCACAAATGCGTTGCGTATTCTTGAAATACACAAAGTATTCCTGCGAATACGCGCCTTTTTGTGGCAAAAAATCTCTCGCCATCCGCTCTTGTCGATTTAATCAGTCCTACCTTAAAAATTGAGAAGCTGTACCAATAGCCGAAGTGTGCATATGCCGCATTGAGACTATTGGGTACAGCTTCTGAAGCATACAGGGGAAAATCCCGGAGCAGAGATCGCTCCGGGATTTTTTGTTCAAATTTTTTGCCGGTTGTACCGGAATGGGCAACAGAACAGGCGTTTTTGGGGGGCGGCGAGGTGGTTTGAATGGGGAAAAGAAGGAAGCATAGGATGGCGCCCTGTAGAGGGAGTGAGTCTCAGTGTATGTCCCGAAGGACGGAGGCGGAGGGGCGCGGGGGTGCGGCGCGGGAGGAGTTGATCAGACAGCTCCAGGAGCTGGTACAGTGGAAAAACAACGACGTGGTGAAGCTGGCGTTTTTGGAGGCCGGGGACACCGGCGGGGTGGAAAAGCTGGACCTGACCGGGGGGGTGGAGTTGAAACGTAACCCAAACGGCACCTTTGAGGCCAAATTTGTGGACAAGGTTCGGGTGCTGGCCATGCTCCGGGAGCTGCTGGAGCAGCAGGACGGCGGCAGGCTGGAGGAATTCATGGATGCGCTGAGGCCAGGGGACGGCGATGAGACTTGAACGGACTGCGGCTTTCCCCCAAGCAGCGCCAGGCACTGGAGTGGTGGCGGTCCGGACGGTATGACGCCGTTATCTGCGACGGTGCGGTGCGCTCCGGCAAGACCTTTGCTATGGTGGTGGGGTTCTTTTTGTGGGGCATGAGCTGCTTCCACAATCAGCACTTTGGGCTGTGTGCAGCTACCATCGAAGGGGTGCGCCGGAATCTGCTGGCCCAGGTTAGGCCGGTAATGAAAAGCTTGGGGTTCTGCTGGGAGGAGAAGGTCAGCCGGAACCAAATCGTCCTCAGGGGCGGCGGACGGGAAAACGTGTTCTACCTCTACGGCGGGCGCAATGAGGGAAGCGCTGCCCTCATCCAGGGGATGACCCTGGCCGGAGTTCTGCTGGACGAGGCGGCGGTGATGCCCCGCTCCTTTGTGGAGCAGGCCTGCGCCAGGTGCTCCGTGCAGGGCGGAAAGCTATGGTTTTCCTGCAACCCGGCGGGACCGGAGCACTGGTTCTATCAGGAGTGGATTTGTAAGGCGGAGGAGAAAAGGACGCGCTACCTGCGCTTTGCCATGGAGGATAACCCGGCGCTGTCCAACGAGACCCGTACGCGGTACGCCAGGATGTTCCGGGGCGTGTTTTACCGGCGGTATGTGCTGGGGGAATGGGCGGCGGCAGAGGGACGGGTGTACGACTTCTTCGATGAGTCCTGGTTGAAGCCCGCCCCAGAAGGGCCGTTCGGCAGATGGCGCATCTCCTGCGACTACGGCACCCGGAACCCTGCGTCCTTTGGGCTGTGGGGAAAAAAGGATGGGGTGTGGTACCGGGTGAAGGAGTTTTACTACGACGCCCGGACCGAGGGTAGGCAGAAAACTGACGGGGAATATGTGCGGGAGCTGGAAAAATTGGCCGGGGGGCGTTGCATCGAAACAGTCATCATCGATCCCTCTGCCGCCAGCTTTATCCAGGCGGTGTGCCGGATGGGCTGGACGGTGAAAAAGGCCGACAACCGGGTGCTGGAGGGGATACGGCGAACCGCCCAGGCCCTGAAGGAGGGGAAAATCGTTATCTGCCGGGGGTGCAGCGCGGCGGCGAGAGAGTTTTCCCTGTACCGCTGGGAGGACGGCCAGGACGACCAGGTGAGGAAAGAAAACGACCACGCCATGGACGATATCCGGTACTTCGTGATGGGGCTGGGAGACGGCGGCGGGAGCGCCGCGCAGTTCGTGGAACGGGCGGCGTTCTGAGCGGATGCGACCACGCGGTCAGCCGGACGCGGGGCATGGCAGTAGACACAGATGGAGGGGAAATGCCCAAAAGGGATTTCTAATAGATGGTTTGCGAAAGGAGATTTGATGATGGCACAGAGATTTGACAACATCAAGCTGGAAAAGGGGATGTACCGTGAGGCGGGAAAGTCCTTTACCCAGACGCTGGAAAAGCTGGACCCCAGCGAACAGTACCGCGGCACCGCTCTGGAGGGGCTGGACGCCTTCCAGCGGCAGCTTAAGCGGTTTGACATCCGGGTCAAGGGGGCCGGGTCCGACCTGGTGGACAAGTTTTTCTCCACCAGCCAGTCCGCAGTGCTGTTCCCTGAGTACATCGCCCGGGCTGTCCGGGTGGGCATGGAGGAGGCCAACATCCTC
>CATJRT010000107.1 GCA_949742895.1 uncultured Eubacteriales bacterium
CAAAAAGTCACCGCCAGCGAGCTGGACGGCGTACAGTACCGCCGGGCCAAGCTGTGGCAGATCATCCTGTACGCCTGCAACGGCTTTGTGGGCATGAGCGTCTACTCCCTCATCGGCATGGCCAGCTACAGCGCCAGCATCGGCTACGGCATCGGCACTGTGGCGGTGGGGTATATCCTCACCAGCACCCGCATTTTGGACGCCGTCACCGACCCCCTGCTGGCTTTCCTGTACGACAAGGTGAACACCCGCTTCGGCAAGCTGCGGGTGCTGCTGGTGGGCGGCTTCCTGGTCGAAGCCGTCGCCCTGCTGTGCATGTTCAATTTCATGAGCAGCAAGGGTTTTGGCTGGGTGATGTTCACGGTGCTGTATGTCATCTACGTCATCGGCTACACCATCACCAACATGACCGCCCAGACCATCCCCGCCATCATGACCAACGACCCCAAGCAGCGCCCCCTCATCGGCGTGTGGACCACCGCCTTTAACTACATGGTGCCCATGACCATGATGATCGTGCTGAACATGGTGCTGCTGCCCATGTTTGGCGGCACCTATAACCAGGCATTTTTGTCCGCCGCCTGCTGGGTGTGCGTGGCCATGGGCGCGGTGGGCATCCTGCTGGTGTGCGCCGGCGTGTCCGCCTACGACAAGCCGGAGACCTTCATGGGCGTCAGCCGCAAACGGGAACCGCTGAAGCTCAAGGATATGGTGTCCGTCCTCAAGGGGAACCGTCCCCTCCAGTGCTACATCGTGGCCCAGGCCACCGACAAGCTGGCCACCCAGACCAACTCTCAGTCCATCATTAACACCCTGCTGTTCGGCATCGTCATCGGCAATATGGGCATCGCCACCACCCTCCAGGCTGTGAGCATGCTGCCCTCCATCCTGTTCGCCATCGTGGGGGCCAAGTATGCCGGCAAATTCGGCAGCAAAAAGACCATTGTCACCTGGAGCACCATCTGCATGGCGGTGTCCGCCGTCACCGTTGTGTTCTTCGTCCTGGGCGACCCCAGGCAGATCGCCGTGATGGGCCCCATGATGATCCTCTACATCATCCTGAACCTGGCCCTCAGCGGCTCCATGATGTGCGTCACCACCGCCAGCAACGCCTTCATGGCGGATGTGATCGACTACGAGCTGGACCGCTCCGGCAAGTACGTCCCCGCCGTGGTCACCGGCGTTTACAGCCTCATCGACAAGATCATCTCCGCCTTCGGCGCCACCATCGCCACCGCCTGCGTGGCCCTCATCGGCTACACCGCCTCGCTGCCCCAGCCCGGGGATGAGATGACCACGGCCCTGTTCTGGATGACCATGTTCGTCAAGTTCGGCATGCCTATCCTGGGCTGGCTGGCCACCCTGGCCGCCATGCGCTTCTGCAAGCTGGACAAAGACGAAATGGTCAACGTCCAGAAGCGCATCGCCGAGAAGAAGCAGCAGTGCGTTCTGGAGACCGCCCGGGAAAATGGCGTAGACGTGTAAAGGCAAAAAAGCGGCGCCTGCCGCCCCATGGCAGGCGCCGTTTGGTCACCGCTTTTCCCGAAATTCCGTGGGGGACATCCCCGTAACCTCCCGGAAGCTACGGGCAAAGTAGCTGCGGGTGGTAAAGCCAAGCTGCTCGGATATCTCCTGCACGGACATCTGCGTGTTTTGCAGCAGCACCTTCGCCCGCTCGATCTTGGCGAACTTCACGTAGTCGTTGATGAAAAAGCCCGTTTCCTCTTTGAACTTCCGGGTGATATAATACTCGCCGTACCCCACCAGGGCGGCCAGATCCGCTGCCCGGATCTTCTCCGCCAGGTTCATTTCGATGTAGTCGCAGCACTTCTGCACCGCCGGGGACAGCTTCGGGTTGGTGCGGCAGCGGTGGACCCGGCGGATGAAGTCGTCGTACATCAGGGTGGGGACGGCGGTGAGCTCGTCCAGGGTTTTCGCGTTCTCCGCGCTCTGGATATAGAAGTCCCCCAGAGAGTACGCCTCCTCCGGGGACAGCCCGCCCTCGATGGCGGCGCGGCAGACGATGGAGCAGAACACGATCACCGAGTTCTTCTCCTGGCGCATGGGGGCCGCGTTTTCCAGCGGTACGCCGTTGCTGAGCATGGCGGAGTTGGAAAACACCGACTTGTAGTTCAAGTCCCCGGTGCGCACCATGTGCAGCAGGGAGCGTTCGGCGCTCCAGACCATATAGCGGTCCCGGAACGCCTTTTCCTCCCCCGGCTGGGCCTGCCCGCCCGGTGTGGGCTGGTTCTGGATGGCCAGGCCGCTGGCGTCCAGCCGCTCCCCGGTGAGGCAGTAGTGGAGCATCAGCAGATACCGGGAGAACAGGATGTGCTGGGCTGCCGGCACCTGCTTGATGTGCTCGATGAACCGAACCTTCCAGGCCATGGCGGCCTCGCCATCATAGGCGGCCAAGCCGTTTTTGATCTGCTGGATGGCCACGTCGGAGAAGAACACCGGCCCCAGCACATAGGCGCGGTACAGCTTCCCCTCCCGCTTCTCAAAGGCCGCGCCCCACACCAGGCCCAGGCCGCTGCCCAGCAGCACCGGCGTGTCCTGGACTGCGGCGTGGGCCAGCATCCGCTCCCGGCTGCCGGAGATGGAGAAGGCGGCGGCAAACACCGCCTCCTCCGAGCAGTTGGAGGAGAGCAGGTTGCCCGACCCGTCATAGCGCCACAGGCTGATCTCTCCGCCGCAGCGCACCAGCTCTTGGAACAGCTCGATATTCTGGGAAACATCCATAAATTCCGCCGCCTTTCTCCCATCAGTATAAAAGAAAAGCGGCGTTTTGCCAATCACTTTTTGAAAACAGGAGGCCCATTATGCGAAACATCACCATATTGAACGACGGCTGGCGGTTCACCAAAACCGCCGCTGACGCCGTAGACGCTGCCCAGGCGGCGAAGGAGCCCGTCACCCTGCCCCACACCTGGAACGCTGTCGACGGCCAGGACGGCGGCAACGACTACCACCGGGGCACCTGCTGGTACGTCCGGGAGTTAGAAAAACCCGCTGTCCCGGAGGACGGTGAGGTTTGGCTGGAGCTGGACGGCGCGGCCATGACGGCGGAGGTGTACCTCAACGGGGAGAAGCTGGCCCGCCATGAGGGAGGCTATTCCGCCTTTCGGGTGAACCTCACAGAACATTTACAGAAGAAGAACACCCTGGCCGTCTCGGTGGACAACAGCGATAACGACAGGGTCTATCCCCAGAAGGCGGACTTCACCTTTTACGGAGGGCTGTACCGGGACGTGAAGCTCATCACCGTCCCCGCAATCCACTTTGAGCTGGGCTATTGCGGCACACCGGGCATCAAGGTCACGCCCATCGTCTCCGAGGATTTCAAAACCGCTCAGGTGGCGGTGGAAACCTGGCAGAATGGCGGCAATGTCACCATCACAGTAAACGGCGAGAGCCAGACCGTCCCATCGGTGGAAGGCCGCGCGCAAGCCGCGTTTACCATTGAGGACGTCCACCTCTGGGACGGCCTGAACGACCCGTACCTGTACACCGCCACAGCGAAGCTGGACAGCGGGGACAAGGTTTCCGCCCGGTTCGGCTGCCGGAAGTTCGAAATCGACCCGCAGAAGGGGTTCCTGCTCAACGGGCGCAGCTACCCCCTCCGGGGCGTCAGCCGTCACCAGGACTGCAAGGGCGCGGGCAATGCGCTGACCATCGAACATCACAAGCAGGACATGGCCATCATCCGGGAGATCGGCGCCAACACCCTGCGGCTGGCCCACTACCAGCACGCCCAGGGGTTCTACGACCTGTGCGATGAAAACGGCCTTGTGGTGTGGGCGGAAATCCCCTACATCACCATGCACATGAAAAACGGCCGGGCCAACACCCTGTCCCAGATGGAGGAGCTGGTGGTACAGTGCTACAACCACCCCTCCATCGCCGTGTGGGGGCTGTCCAACGAGATCACCGCCGCCAGCGCGGTGGACGATGACCTGCTGGAAAACCACCGCCTGCTCAACGACCTGTGCCACCGGCTGGACTCCACCCGCCCCACCACCATGGCGGACGTGTTCATGCTGGAGACGGACTGCCCCATCCTGGAGATCCCCGACGTGAACAGCTATAACCTCTATTTCGGCTGGTATTTGGGCGAGCTGGAGCAAAATGACGAGTTTTTCGACGAGTACCACAAAAAATACCCCAATCGCTGTATCGGCTTCTCCGAGTACGGCGCGGACGCCAACCCCCAGTACCAATCCGCCGCCCCGGAAAAGGGGGACTACACCGAGAGCTATCAGGCGGTGTACCACGAGCACATCCTCAAGCTCATTGAGGAGCGCCCCTGGCTGTGGGCCACCCACGTGTGGAACCTCTTTGACTTCGCCGCCGACGGCCGGGACGAGGGCGGCAAGCACGGGGAGAACCAGAAGGGGCTGGTCACCTTCGACCGCCAGACGAAAAAGGACGCCTTCTATCTCTACAAAGCCGCGTGGAACAAGGCCGAGCCCTTCGTCCACCTGTGCGGCAGCCGGTACGTGGATCGGGCGGAGGACGTGACGGAGATCAAGGTGTACTCCAACCAGCCCGAGGTGAGCCTGTATGTGGACGGGCGGCTGGCGGCCAGCCAGACGGGCAAGACCGTGTTCCGCTTCCGGGTGCCCATCACCGGGGAGCACTCCATTGAGGCCCGCGCCGGCGCGGTGTGCGCCGTCATGCTGGTGCGGAAGGTGGACAAACCCAACCCGGACTATGTATTCCAAAAGCAGGGGGACGTGGTGAACTGGTTCGATCAGGACAACTTTGACCCCACCTGTTATTCCGTGTCCGACACCCTGGCCGACCTGCGCTCCAGCCCGGAGGCGGGCCCCATCATCGACCGCATGATGGCCCAGGGCGCGGCCAGCCGCGGCGACGTGGCGGAGAGCGTAAAGGACAACCCGGCCCTCCAGCGGATGATGGGCCGCATGACCCTCATCAGCCTGCTCAAGCAGGCCGGGAACATCGACGAGGAGAGCGTGAAGCAGCTGAACCGGGTGCTTCAGGGCATCAAGAAATCGTAAGGAGGGGCCAAAATGAAGCAGACCTATTGCAATCCGCTGGATTTGGCCTACCGCTACCAGCACATGAAGGAGGGCTCCCGGGTGTGCGGCTTCCGGGAGGGGGCCGACCCCACCCTGGTGCGGTTCAAGGGGCGCTATTACCTATTCGTGTCCATGTCCGCCGGGTTCTGGCACAGCGCGGACATGGTGAACTGGGAATTCCGTGCCGCCCCGGATCTGCTCATCTACGACTACGCCCCCGACGTGCGGCAGGTGGGGGACTGCCTGTGCTTCTGCGCCAGCCGCCGGGGGGAGAACTGCCCCATCCTGCGCACCTCCGACCCGCTGACGGAGGAGTTTACGGAAGTCTCCGCCCCCTTCGACTTCTGGGACCCGGACATCTTCCAGGATGACGACGGGCGGGTGTACCTCTATTGGGGCTGCACCAACACCGAGCCGCTTTACGGCATCGAGCTGGATCCGGACACCATGACCCCCATCGGGGAAAAGCGGGAGCTGATCTTTGGCCGGGAGGGCGAGCTGGGCTACGAGCGCCCCGGCGACAACGGCGTGGTGGATATTGAGCACAGCGTGGTGTACCAGCAGCTGAAGCCCCTGTTCAACCCGGAGACCCAGAAAATTGAGCTGCCCGCCGGGATGGAGAAAATGGGCAATTACTCCGCCGAGGCCATGACGAAGCTGTTCCTCTCCGCCGGGAAGCCTTACATCGAGGGGGCCTTCATGACCAAGCACGGCGGGCGGTATTATCTCCAATACGCCTGCCCCGGCACCCAGTACAACACCTACGCTGACGGCGTGTACGTGGGCGACAGCCCGTTAGGCCCCTTCACCCTGCAAGCGTCCAACCCCTTCTCCGCCAAACCTGGCGGCTTTGTCACCGGGGCGGGCCACGGCAGCACCATTCAGGACGAGTTTGGCAACTGGTGGCACGCCTCCACCATGCGCGTCAGCGTCAACTACGACTTCGAGCGCCGGGTGGGGCTGTTCCCCGCCGGGTTTGATGAGGACGGTGTGCTGTTCTGCAACCAGAGCTTCGCCGACTACCCCTTTAAGATTCCCCAGGGCAGGTTTGACGCCGCCGCCCTGGAGCCGGAGTGGATGCTGCTCAGCTACAAAAAACAGGTGCTTGCCTCCTCCACCGCCCCCGGAAGTGATCCGGCCCTGGCGGTGAATGAGGACATCCGCACCTGGTGGAGCGCCGCCTCCGCCGATGAAGGGGAGTGGCTGCGGGTAGACCTGGGCAACCCCCGCGACATCCGGGCCATCCAG
>CATJRT010000108.1 GCA_949742895.1 uncultured Eubacteriales bacterium
CCATCAGCCCGCCGATGGACATGATGAGCATGACGCTGATCATGGGCATGATGGCCGGAATGTCGATGTGGAGCACCCGCTGGAACCGGGACGCCCCGTCCACGATGGCCGCCTCGTGCTGGCCAGGGTCAACATTGGCCAGGGCCGCAATGTAGATGATGGCGCTCCAGCCGAAGTCCTGCCAGTTGCTGGACAAGATGTAGAGGGGCCGGAAGGCGGAGCTCTCCAGGAAATAGGAGAATCGCTCACCGCCCAAGTTAGCAATAATGTTGTTCACCAGGCCGTAGCGCCCAAAGAACAGCTGGAGCATACCAACCAACACCACCAGGGAGATAAAGTGGGGGGCGGTGAAAATGGTCTGGAGGAATTTCTTGGTTTTTGGGCCAGCCAGGGCGTTAAGCATCAGAGAAATAATAATCGGCAGTGGAAAACCGATGATAAAGCCCAGGATGCACAACAGGAAGGTGTTTTTCATCAACGACCAGAACTGGGGATCGGTGAAGAAGCGGATGAAGTTCTGAGGCCCCACCCAAATCGTGGTGTCCAAAAAAATCTTGTCACCAGGCATGAAGTCCTGAAATGCGATCAGCACACCGTAGATCGGTAAGTAGTTGAACAGGAACACAACTACTACAGCGGGCAGCAACATAATAAGAAACGGATAATTTTCCCTGAACCTCCGCCACCTTGTCGCTCCCAATGCGTTGGTGGGCCTGCCCCTGTTCCGGGGGGCTGTGGCCCTGGCAGGAACTGTCTTACTTTTTCCCATTTAGATCCACCTACTCTTTCTCATTATTCTTTGTACCCTCGCGGGAACAAGGCTAAGGAATTGTGTGATATAGCCGCGCATTGAAATCTTACATTACAGGCTCATTTGGCTTGGTTCAAAATGTAAACTGATTTGTGTGTATTTTGATTTTTAATATATCTATATTGTAAATTTAAATTCTCATTATGTCAATAGCAATGTAAATTCCACTTGAATTTTTAGTGGTATTGCAATAAAACCCTATCAGTAATTTGTCTAAGATTTACAAACGCTCCCTCTTGTTTTACGTTTTGCACACCTTGATTTTCCCAAGAAAGCGTGATATACTATAAAAAATTGCGGGAAAGGAAGGGGATCTATGGCATACAAGCGGGTCACAATACAGGACATTGCCGATGCCTGCAGCCTGTCACGCAATACAGTGTCTAAGGTTTTTAACGATCGGGGGACGGTGCCACAGGCTACCCGGCAGGCCGTCCTGCAAAAAGCCCAGGAGCTGGGGTATTTTCAGACCGTTTCCGAACCCCAGACGGTTCAAACGGTGCAGCCCAAAAGCATCACCTTGTTAACAAGACGCGCCCCCAGGGAGGGACATTTTGGCACCGTCTTTTTACCTTCCTTTACAGGACACCTCAGCCGTGCCGGTTATACCCTGACGATGTATGAAATCAGCCGGGAGGAATTGCGAGGGAAACATCTGCCGGCCCATATCGCAATTGATCAAACGGCGGGGATCCTAATCATTGAGCTGTTTGACCAAGACTATTTAGATATGCTCTGCTCCCTGGGGATTCCCTGCCTTTCGGTGGATTCCAGCGCAAAGGCTGGCCTGTCTCCCATGTGTTGTGATTTTATCTCCATGGAGAGCCTGTCCAGCGCCGCCCTGCTGACCAGCCATGTGATCAAGGCCGGGGCACGGCATTTGGGGTTCGTGGGCGACCCGCAGCATTGCAACAGCTTCCGCCAGCGGTGGCTGGGATTCTGTGACGCTTTGAACGAGGCCGGGCTTTCGGTGGATCAGAAGCTGTGCATCATGGAGGAGGATGGACCGTTTTACAGCAACGAAGATTGGCTGATCAAACGGTTTCAAAGTATGGAGGATAAGCCGGACGCGCTGATTTGCGCCAACGATTTTCTTGCTATACACATGATGGCCGCACTAAAACATCTGGGGCTGACCGTCCCTGATGATATTATGGTAACCGGATTTGACGGAACGCCCCAATCCGCTGTGGTGGAACCATCGCTGACGACGGTGCAAATCCCAAGCAACGATATTGGGCGTATGGCAGCGGATATCCTGCTGGGGCGCATCAAAAATCCTGACCGTCCATTTTGCAGCACTTATGTAAAAACAACGCCGATTTGGAGAAAATCCACCTCATGGTAATAGTGGTAATAGTAAGACTACGCAGGCTTATTTGACTTGATAAAGGTTCAAGAACAAACTTCCATTTCCCCGCCACCGTTGCCAAATCATACAGCGCCCGCTTCACGGTCGAGCAGGACAGACTCACCCCCTCCGCAATGGTCTTGATCCCTGGCCAGCAGGTGCCCTCCTTGTTGGCATAGTCTTTGAGGTAGATGTACACTACCTTGGCCCAAGGGCCTAACTCAGTATCCTGGTAAATGGAATCATAATAGGCCAATGTTTCACCTCCTATCCGGGGTCGCGGGTGGCCCATCCTGCTTTTTCATATTGTCAGGGATTATTGCCAGCGGCTGGCCCGCTTGTTTCTCCTGCCGGTCATGCCTTTCATCTTTCTGTCCAGCCCGTCCTCTGTGTGGAGGGCGGGCTTTTTTCTGCCTCCGGCTCCGTCCAGAACCGCTGGATGATGGCCGCCTCCAGCTCCTGGAAGCAGCTTTTCCCCTTGCTGCCGGAGGGCTCCAGCAGGTTCTGCACCAGCTTAAACACGGACACGATGTGGCGGCGCTCCCGGGGCTGGCCGTCAATCTCCCGGAGCGGCAG
>CATJRT010000109.1 GCA_949742895.1 uncultured Eubacteriales bacterium
CTTTGCGCTCAGGCCCAGCGCCGCCAGCTTATCTCTGGTAAAGGTGATGTTTTCCGCCGTGTTTGTGGACCGGTCCTCCACGATCACGTCCCGCTCCGGCACGCCGGCGGCCACAGCGGCGGCGGCAAACCGCTCCGCCTCACTCCCCGTCCACATACCGGCGGTGTTCCGGCCCAGCCCGCCGGTGAATAGCACCCTGGGGGCGTACCCCGCCCGGTACAGCTCCGCCGCGCGCAGGGCGATATTCACATTGTAGTTGCCGAAGCCCACGATGCAGTCCGCCGGACCCGGCTCCATATTCAGGTGCATATAGTCCCAGATCACCTTCAAACTGTCATATGCCCGCAGTTCCATTCCGCCGCCTCCTTATACGCTTTGAGACGAGGATACCCCATTCCGTTCCGGCTGTCAAGCGGGCAGCACAGGACCCACTCTCCATTTTCTTTACTTTATTTTAATCGGATACGTATTTACAGAAGCAAATAAAGCGTATATAATAACAATGCCCGTTTGTCCTTTGCGGGCCTCTCCCTCCCGGCAGGGGACGGAGGAATGAATAACCCGGAAAGGGTGGATATATATGGCAGAGTACCGGTATGGTCAGGGCCAGCAGGGGCAGCAACCCCCTCACCAGGGCCAGCAGCAAGGCCAGCCCCGGCAGGGTCAGCAGCAGCGTAGCGGCTACAGCTATAATTACAACTATAAATACAGCTACGGTTCGGGGCACGGACCTCAGCAGCCCGGAGGTGCGCGGCCGCCCCAAAAGAATAACGGCGCCGGCGACTGGATCGGCATTGCCATCCTGTTCTGCCTGCCCACCGGCGGCATCACTCAGGTTATCGCAACCATCTGGCTGATACGCAAGCTGATTGCCATGGACAAAGGGCAGAAGCAGCGCTACCAGCAGGAGGCCCGGCGGGCCGCAGACCAGGTGAAGCGCACGGCGGAGCAGGTGTTCAGCTCCAGCCGGCCCGGCCCGGGCGCGTCCCAGCAGACCTCCTGGAGCGCCGGTCCGTCCCAGCAGGGCGCAGGGCAGACCACCTATACCGCCGGAACGGCCCAGCAGTCTCCGGGGCAGGAGAAAAAGGCCCCTCAGGGGCAGACCTCCCAGCGGCAGGCCCCCCAGGCGGAACCCTGGGAGCGCAAGGCCCAGCCCGACGCCTGGAACGTGCGGGACCAGCGCCAGGTCCGGCAGGAGTCGGCCAAGCGGAAGGCCAAAAAGGAGGCGGAGGACGGCAAGGGCCTCATCATCGGCGGCGCCGTCATGAGCGCGATTTTCGCCCTGGGCGCCGTGGCCACAGAGGTGGAGTTCCTTCGGTATTTTGATGTCGATGTGCTTGTGGGCGTACTGGCCTGCCTGATGTTCATGACGGGCGGGGTGGCCATGCTGTTTTCCGGCATCAGCATGAACCGCCGCAATGAGCGGTATGTGAACTACCTGTCCTACATCGGCGCCAACCGGGAGGTGCCTCTGGCCCATATGGCCTCCACCTTTGGCGTGTCCGTGAACAAGCTGTGTAAGGACCTGCGGCGGATGATCGCTAAGGGCATCCTGCCCTCGGGCTACCTGGACCTGGCGGAGGGCAAGCTGTTCCTCACCGAGATGGGCTACCACGCTCCAGAGCCGAAGAAGGAGCAGGCCCCGGAGCCGGAAACCATTCAGCAGGCCGCAGAGCGGGAGGACGATATCCTGCGGCAGATCCGGCAGGTGAACGACGAGATCCCCGACGAAGCCATGAGCGCCAAGATCGACCGCATTGAGGAGATCACCGGCAAGATCCTGGCCTACCAGAAGTCCCACCCCAACCGGGAGAGCCAGCTTCGCTCCTTCCTGAACTACTATCTGCCCACCACCCTGAAAATTTTGCGGGCCTACGCCCAGCTGGACGCCCAGGGCATCGAGGGTGAGAATATCTCCGCAGCCAAGGCCCGCATCGAGGGTATGATGGATCAGGTGGTGGCGGGGTTTGAGAAGCAGCTCGACAAGCTGTTCCGGGACGACGCCATGGACATTACCTCCGACGTGGAGGTGCTGGAGAATATGTTGAAAAAAGACGGGCTGTCTGATGATGGGATCACGATGACATTATAGTGATCCCTTTTAAGAAACGTGTTGCTGACTGAATGCTTTGAGGTGTCTGAGTTGATCGAAAAAATATATGAAACTCAATCTGGTGACATCCATTATTGGATCAGTATAACAAGCAAAAATTCTATAACGCTGGCTTTTTTGCCGGGACTGACCGCTGACCATAGATTGTTTGACAAGCAGATCGAATATTTTGAGAACAAATACAATGTTCTTGTATGGGATGCCCCAGCTCATGCCGCGTCATGGCCTTTTGCGTTTGATTTTGATTTGATGGATAAAGCGGCGTGGCTGAATGGGATCTTTGAACAGGAAGAAATTACAAACCCGGTCATCATAGGGCAATCTATGGGCGGTTATGTGGGGCAGGCTTATGCGCAGCTTTATCCCGATAAGCTAAAGGGCTTCGTCTCCATTGATTCAGCCCCTCTGCAAAGAAAATATGTGACAGGAATCGAGCTTTGGCTTTTGAAAAGAATGGAACCTGTTTATTATTACTATCC